>DAIDHB010000187.1 GCA_027452145.1 Planctomycetales bacterium | reverse complement strand
GCGTCCGGCCGCCGGCCCCCGACAAGGATTGGACCGCCGCCGCCCAAGCCGGCGTCAATCTGCGCCGCTGGTGGACCGACCGCCTCAACGGCATCGAGGCCCCGTGGCGATCCTCATGGGACGAACTGGCGGGCCGCCGCTGGGGAGCCGAACCATCTGGCCCGGTCGATGACCCCGACCGCCAGGAACGGGCCGGGATCATGGAGCATGACGGCGGATTGACCCGAGAGGCCGCCGAGCGCGCGGCGGGATTGCGTTGTGTCCGAGGGATGACGATTGACAATTGGCAAGCAACGGATACGATCTGAGCATGAGCGAACAATCCACCGACATCATCGAGCAACTAAAGGCCGCCATCAACGGCTCTGGCAAGTCGCGGTATGCCCTGAGTTGTGCGTCCGGCGTGCCCCAGTCGGCCCTCAGTCGATTCATGAGCGGGGAACGGGGCTTGTCCTTGGAGTCGGCCGCCAAGCTGGCCGACGCCCTTGGCCTTGAACTGAGGCCGAAGCGATCCCGAGGGAGGAAGTGAAATGGCATCACTGAGGAAGCGCGGCAAGCACTGGTATTTCCGCTACGTTGATGCCGATGGCGCCAAGCGGACGGTCAAGGGTTGCTCCGACAAGCGAGCGACCGAGGAAATGGCCCGCGCCGCCGAGCTGGCCGCCGCCCGGGTCAAGGCCGGACTGTCCGACCCCAAGGCCGAGCGGATTGCCCGGGAAGGCCGCCGGCCGATCGGCGAGCACATCGCCGAATTCATCGCCGGGATGGAGTCGAAGGATTGCGACCCCAAGCATGTCCGATCGACCCGGACCTATCTGGACCGCATCGTCAAGCTGGCCCGCATCGAGCGGGTTGCCGACCTGAACCCTTCCGCGATCATGCAGGCCGTGGCGATCCTCAAGACGGACGGGCCGCCCGATGTTCCGAAGCGTCCGGCGAAGGAAGGCGATGAGGCCGCCAGCAAGCCCAAGGGGCTGTCGGCCCGCGCCGTCAATGCCCACCTGACCGCGGTCAAGTCGCTGTCTCGATGGCTCAAGCGGGATGGCCGGACCGCCGACTATGCCCTCGAAACGCTGGGCAAGCAGAATGAGCAAGCCGACCGCCGCCGCATCCGTCGCGCCCTGACCCCCGAGGAAGCCGCCCGCGTCATCCGGGCCGCCGTGTCCGGCCCCGAGGCCGGGGGACTGTCCGGCCCCGATCGGGCGATGCTTTACGACCTGGCCCTCGGGACCGGGTTCCGCGCCGAAGAACTGGCGACCCTGACCCCCGAGCGTTTCAACCTCGATGCCGACCCGCCGACCGTAACCGTCCTGGCGGGGTATGCCAAGAACGGCCGGGAAGCCATCCAGCCCATCGCCGCGGCGCTGGCCGATCGACTTCGCCCCTGGCTGGCCCGCCGTGCCCCGGGCCGGCCCGTATTCGACGGGATGACCGATCGCACCGCGGACATGCTCAAAGGCGATCTGAAGGCCGCTGGCGTGCTCTATCAGACCGCCTCGGGAGTGGCCGACTTCCATGCCTTGCGAGCCGCCTTTGTCTCGAATCTGGTGGCGAGCGGCGCGTCGGTGAAAACCTGTCAGACCTTGGCCCGCCATTCGACCCCGAGCCTGACCATCGGCGTCTATGCCAAGGCTTCACTGCATGACATCAGGGGAGCGGTCGAAAACCTGCCCGACCTGACCCCGGCCGCCCCGACCCCCGCCGAGCCCCTGGCGATGACCGGGACCGACGCGGTTGTGACACCCATAAGCAAAGACTTTGGCCACCATTTGGCCACCGGAGGGGACGGAAACGGGCGGACGCTGCCGGACGCTGGCGTGATGGAAGGTTCAGACTCTCAAGCGTCGATGGGTCGTAAACCCCTGGAAGCGTCGGGTTTGGACGCATCCGGCCGGTCGCTGCCGGATGCTGTCGGTAGTGCCCCCCGTAGGACTCGAACCTACAACCCGCTGATTAAGAGTCAGCTGCTCTGCCAATTGAGCTAGGAGGGCGATGAGAATCGCCTGGCGAGGTCATAATCATGACAGACAATCCGGGGGATTGCAAGACGTCGCCTCCCGGCAACAACCGAAAGGGCCGACGACCTGCTCAGTGGCCATGGGTCGAGGCCGGGGACTATAATGGAATGATGAATGAGACGGGTGTCCGCGAGCGGCTCGGCGAGGTCAGGCACGGGGGTCAGCCAGCCATGCGACGGGACTTGGACGACGTGATCCAGGGTTGGCCCTATGACCCCGAGCCCGGAGAGGTCCTCGCCCGCGAGATCCGCGCCCGCGACGGCCGGACCGTGCTCCAGGTACGCATCGAGCTCGGCGTGCTCCAGCTCGAGGTCGCGGGCCGCCCCGACGGACTTCGCCCGCATGGATTCACCACCTACCTCGACTACCTCCGCCACTGCGCGGCCGTTCGCGGGAAGGCCGACGCCGCCCATGGCGCGACCTGGAAGATGTCGAAAGGCCAGTCCGCCGAGGCCGATCGCGAGTTCATCCAGTTCAACCACCGCCGCGAAGCCTGGCTGGCCCTACGGCGCTACGATCCGGCGATCCGCGACGCCGACCATGCCCTCGCCCTGCTCGACTTCTTCCTGCGCCACGGTCAGGACGAGGACTTCGTCGCCTCGCACGAGCAGCTCCGCGGGCCGGTGCTGTTCCACCGCACCCAGGCGCTGACCATCCTGGCCCTGGAGAACCGCCGGTACGAGGACGCCATCGACATGCTCCGCGAGGGCGTCGAGGGCATCAGCGCCCACCAGCAAGACTGGTGGGACCCGCGCGACCTGGGCGAATCCCCCAACCCCGCGCTGATTGGCCACCTGCTCAACTTCGAGCAGCAGATCCGCGACAACTATCGGGTCGAGAAGACGCTCCGCGAGCAGCTCGACGACGCCGTCGCCCGCGAGGATTACGAGCAGGCCGCCCGCCTCCGGGATCGGATCAAGGCCAAGGCCCGCGCCGGGCGCGGGCGGGATTCCTGACGCCGCAGGACCGGGGGCCCTCGGCCGCGCGAGCCCGACTCGAACCCGCCCGGCGCGGGATTCGGGCGGCGCGGGCCGGCCGGCCGGCGCCACCCTCTGCGCCGATCCGGGCCGACTACTTCTTCGCCTTCCGCTGCGCCGAGGCCGCCGCCGCCCTCGCCAGGTGGAGATTGCTGGGGAAGTGGTCGATCTTGATCTCGCCCTTCAGGCTCGTCTGCCCGCGGTGATAGACCGTCGGCGCCACGTACGGCTGGTACGGCACGCTCGGCGGGATCACGGGGCCCTTCTTGATGTGCACGACCCGCGCGAAGAACGCCGCATTCACCGGCGCCGAGGTCGAGATGATCGGGTTCGTCGAGTTGTCCACCGTCCCCTCGAACTTCATGTTGATCACGCCCCGCGGCAGGATCAGGTTGCTCGGCGCCCCGAACGGGAAGTTGTTCGAGCTCTTCTGCTCGAACTGGCCCGTGTTGTCGACCACCGACGGCGCGATCCCCGACGGGTTCGGGTCCACCGACGCCGAGATCACCGAATTGATGATGTTGCCGGCGATCCGGCCCGCGATCGATCCGCCGTTCTGCGCGAATGGCTCGAGCTGGCCCGACTCGGGCGCGGTCTGGTGGTTGGTGATGGTCGGTGGCGGCGTGCCGTAGAACGCTCCGCTCGGCGCCGTGAAGCCGACCGACGGATAGGCGATGTCCTCGAAGAGGCTCTGGGCATACCCGGCCTGGATGTTCGTGTTCACGATGTTGCCGCCGATCAGCATGTTCTGGATCGAACGGCTGACCGTCAGCGTCGCATTGGTCGCGTCGCGATTCACCCGCAGGTCCTGGATCGCCAGGCTATTGATCGTGACGTTGTCCATGCCCAGGCCGAAGGACACGTTGCGCGAGCCCGACGGGGCGATGAGCATGACGTTATTGGTCTCGCCGCCGATGAAGAAGTTGCTGATCTTGGCGTCGAGGGCCCCCTCGGCGGGCGTCGTGCCCAGGGTGTACTCGTCGATCAGCGTGGTGAAGTTGGTGGCGTTGCCGCCGATCCTCACGTCGCCGATCTGGCCCGTGCCCGCCGGGCTGCCGTCGGAGACCACGTACGTCCCGCCCGCCGAGGCGCCGTTGGTCGGCGTCTTGCCGGCGAACTGCGACGGTACGAGCCCCGGGGTCGTATTCCCGTTGATCGTGTTGGCCTGGAACAGGTTCAGCCGGCCCGCCACCAGGAACGTCGCCATGTCCTGAAAGGCCGCCGCCGTCGAGCTGGAGTTCGCCTGGGCGTCGGTGGTGACGCTGTTGACGATGATGCTCGTGCCCGTGTCGATCGGCAGCCCCAGGTTGACCTCGAACTCGTTGCTCTGCCCCGTCTGGTTCAGCGGCGTGCCGCCCGGCGGCGTGTAGTCGGCATTCACGCCGCCGAACCGCAGCGTGTTGATGCCCCCCGGGATATTGATGATCCCCGCCGACATCGCCGAGGTGTGGATCGCCGAGGGAGAGGTCGGCTTCGTCGTGCTGGTGTGCGCCAGGTAGAAATTCGGCATGTCGATCGACGAGATGCCGAGCTGCTGCGTGCGCAGGTTGGAGACGGCGCCAACGTCGATCTTGCCCAGCTCGCCGGTGGGCGTGACGTTCAGGTTCTGGAAGTAGACGTTGGCGTTCCCGTCCGGCGCCGGGACGACGGTCCCGACCAGTCGCGTCTGGCTGTTGTTCGCCCCGGCGACGGTGATCGTGTCGATCGAGTCGGGCGTGTTCGAGCCGGCCTTGGTGAAGGCGTTGCCGTTCTGGTCGACCACGTTGAGCGTCCCCGGGCCGTACAGCCGGAGGGTCCAGTGTGCCCCGCTGGGATCGGTGCCGCTCACCTGCGCCGTCGGCGTCCCGTAGGCGTTCGACAGGAGCTGCCGGGTCTCCAGGCACTCCCCCAGCGGCCGAAGGGATCGACGTGTTGGCGATTGGTTCCACTTCGACATGGATCAGACACCCCTTTTCCTGGAGGCAAGGCCGACCTCGTCCCGGATCGCTTCCGCGCTGGACCGCTCGATGAAGTGAAGGATTCCCCGCCTTCCGGCGGGCCACGGTCCCAGCTCCTGGATCGCCAGGCTGACATGCACCCGCCCGCGGCGGGCCGGACGAACGGCCGGCGCGAGGTCTCGCGGCCGGCGGTTTAACCTGCTCTCGATCTGGATCGGCGAGCTGTTCGGAAATCTTGAGAGATTCGCTAGAATTATTGTAACCCTCGCAACCCGTACAACCCGACTGGCCCGCCACCGTTGGCGGGCGACCCTTCGGGGTCGGCCGGCGCATCGTGATCGGCTGGCCACAGGTACGGCCGGCGGATCGGCCGGCGCGTTCCCCTCGCGAGCTCGTCACGCGTTGCCGGAAGTCGAGAAGTCCGGAGACGTAAGGATCGCCCCAGCATGAGTAGCACTTCCAGCACGCGACGACGCCCGTCCATCCATATCACCTTGCAACGCGCCGCCCGTCTTCACCGCCTGGTCACGTTCCTGGCCGGGGTGCCGCGTCCGCGGGCCGACGTGCTGGCGCACCTGCGGATCGGGCTGCGGACGTTCTACCGCGAGCTCGACCTCCTCAAGAAATGCGGGGTGAAGATCAAGCACAGGGCCAGGCTGTACCACCTGATGGCGACCGCCGAGGAGGCCGAGGGCCGGTTGCCGTTCCCGGACCCGCAGCTCAGTTTCGCCGAGATGGACGAGCTGGCGCGCTGCGACTGCCAGGCCGGCCGCCGCCTGGCCGAACTGCTCGCCGCGGTCGTCCGGCCGCCCGAGCCGCCGCCGAAGCGACGATCGGGCGGGCGGAAGAAAACGGGGAACTCCTCCGGCGGCGAAGAATGACCGCGAGGCGGCTTGAACCCGGGATGTCTAGGTCCGATCGTGGCCGCGGCGGCGTTCGCGGCGGTCTCCGCCATTCGCGATACGACCATACCACGCCATCAGAACCCGCGATTCTCGACCGATCCGCATCGGGCCGACGGCCGCGAATCATAAGGGTCCAGCAGGTTCGTGGGAATCGCAATCGCGGCGAACCTTGGAACGCGGTTGAATCCGGAGGTGCGGAGATCGCACCAGGTCGGGGGAGATGCGGCTTTCCTCGCGGCGTAGTCATCAGCGCCCGTTTTGAGCCCGGGCAGGATGGCCCGCCCGGCTGGATTGCAGGGATCGGGCGTGGAAGAGGTTGTACTTCTTCAGGAAGCCGATCGACACCTCCCCGAGCACGAGCTGGCGCCAGGTGAGGTTGAGGTGGTAGTCGCTGCCGGGATGTCCCGTCGCGGCGCCATCCAGGAGCTGGCCGTCGGGATTCCGCAGGCCTTTGGGCCCCGTTCCGTTCACGGTCACCCGGTAGCGGTAATGGATGCTGATCCGGACCGACGGGTGCAGCGTGACTGCCTGCCGGGCCGGGTTGTAGACGGCGCTCGCGATCGGTATCTGCCCGCCGTTCGGATCGAGGATCGTGTAGTTGTTGACATCCTCGGCCGACGTCGGGTCGAGCGGCTGGTCGAAGACCAGCACCAGCCGGGTCGGCATCGTGTGGTATCCGTACCGCTTCACCGAGGTGATCTTCGGACCATCGCTCGCTCCGGGCGGGGTGGTCCCCTTGACGTTGATCGAGACGGTGGCGACGCTGCTGTCGAGCGAGCCGTTGTTGACCTTGAACTGGAAGCTATCGACGCCCGTGTAGCCGGCGTCCGGCGTGTAGGTGAGCTCGGGCGCCTTGCCAGAGAGCGTCCCGTGGGCCGGACCCGCGGTGATGATGTAGGTCAGGGCCAGCGGCGGGTTGTTCGGGTCGATCGCCGAGAGCGTGATGGCGATCGCCGTGTCGTGCGACGTCGTCAACGACTGCCCGGCGGCCGTCGGCGGCCCGAGGACCGTGATGTTGACGACGGCCGGGTTGCTCGTCACGACTCCGTTGCTATCAGTGATCAGGAAGGTGTCCATCCCGTGGAAGCCGGGATCGGGCGTGTAGATCAGGTTGGGCGCCGTCCCCGAGACCGTGCCGTGCTTCGGGTCCTGGGTGATGGTGTAGGTCAGGGTCCGCGGCGGGACGTTGGGATCCTGGCCGTTGAGGGTGATGGCGACCGGGCCGTCCTGGGTGGTCGTGACCGTCGGTGCGTTGAGCGTCGGCTGGCCGACGACGGCGATGGCGACACTGGCGATATTGCTGTCGAGTGAGCCGTTGTTGACCTTGAACTGGAAGCTGTCCGGGCCAAAGTAGCCGGCGGCCGGCGTGTAGGTGAGGTTCGGTGCGTTGCCGCCGAGCGTGCCGTGCGCCGGGCTGCTCGTGACGATGTAGGTCAGCGAGAGCGGCGGCGTGTTCGGGTCGGAGCCGGCCAGGGTGATGGCCTGGGCGGTGTTCTCGGCGGTCGTCACCGACTGGGCGTTGGCGACCGGCACCTGGATGGTGGGCGAGACCATCGTGAACGACTGGCTCGACTGGGCATTGACGTTCCCCGCCGTGTCGGCGACCTGGCCGGCGACCTCGACCACGGTGATCGTGCCGAGCGGCAAGGTATTCACGTTGAGGTTGTAGAGATACCGCTCGAGGTTATTGCCCAGGCTCTGGACCTGGTCGATGGTGACGCCGGTGACGGTGATGTTGTTGATCGAGAACGTGCTCGGGTCGATGGGTGCCGCGCCGGGAGTGGTCCACTGGATGTCGACGTGGCCGAGGTCGGAGTTGGTCGAAGTGCCGGGCGTCGGGGTGACGAGGGTCCCGGTCGGCGGCTGGTTGTCGACGGTGATCGTCTGGCTGGCGACGGTGCTCCCCTGGCCGTTGGTCGCCTGAACCCGGACGAGATTGGGCCCCTGCGCGAGGTTCACCCCGGTGAACGTGAAATGGCCGTTAGTGTCGGCCGTGGTGGTGCCGTCGGTGAACCCGTCGGAGCCGATGGCCAGGGAGACCGACTGGTTCGGGTCGGTCACACCCACGAGGTTCACCGGGTCGAAGTTCGTGAGGTTGTCGCCCTTGATGCCCGAGTCGGTCGCCAGGTCGAGGGCCAGCGTGAGCGGCGGCGCCGAGGCACCCTGGAGGGTGGTCACGTCGGTGATCCGCACCGAGCTGGCCGCCGGGCTGAAGCCGATCAGGTCGAAATACAGGGTGGCCTGGGTGCTGGCCGGCACGCTCGAAAGGTCGACGGTGACCAGCTCGGGATACCCGAGCGATGCGACTGCGCCGGATGTGGACGCGCCCGGCACGGTCACCTGGGGAGCATAGAACACCTCGCCGGTCTGCTGGATATTGAGAAACGCGTCGGAGTTCGCCAGCCCGGTCGCCGGCCCGACGAGGGGCTGGTTATTCGCTGCATTGAGCAGAGCCGCCTCGAACGCATCAGGTGGGTTATTGGTCCCGTTGGTCACAAGGTCGTTGGCGACGATCGTGAACTGAAGCGCGGTCGTCCCCTGGGGAATGGTGAAGGACTGCGAGAACTCGGTCTGGACGGTGGTTCCCTCGTTGAGGATCCCCTGCCCGTTCGCGATCGAGGCGTTCCCCTTCGTGGTCCAGCCGTAATTCGGGTCGGACGGGTTGCTGATGGCGAAGTCGCCGTTGACCAGGCCGGCCGGCGCGAGGCGGTCCTCGAGCCATTCGATCGTGGAACGACGCCGGTTCCGCCTGCCCCGTCCCCGATTCCTCGAATAACGGCGACCGTCTTCCAGGATCTCGGACCATCGGAACCAGGCGGTCATCATGGGGACCTCTTCGCCAGGGGATTCGGAAACTCACGGCGTTGGAGTGAATCAGGATTAGTGTGTTTGGGGAATTAGAGCAGATTGGATAATCTGCGGAGGCGAATGTTCCTAGTTTTTAGTCTCGTGTTGCGTGTGTGTGCTCCGGTCGTGGATATCTACGATCACCAAGGGTTCGATAAGACGGTCAGAGTCGTCTCGATCGATGGGGCGGGGTGGTGTTCGACTCCCCCAGTCCCTGGATGAGGTCGGAGCCGGCCAACTCCCCCGCGGGGCGGGCGGAGAGCGGATGGAGGGCGAACCGGAGCGCCAGGTGAGCGTTGGGCGTCCGGTGAATCGGCCGGCCGCCCGTGCGATGGGCCGGGGTTATGACCTTGTGTTCGTGCGGCTTCCGGTGGCGGCCCTGTCCGGCATGCTTCGGATTGGCGCGGCGGTACTGTCCGGCGGACTGGGTCGCGACCGGTACAATGGGCGGAGAAGGCGCGGCGGCCGGCGGACCCTCGCCGAGCGAGGCGACGGCGTGGTCGATCACAGTCGTCGTCGAGGCCGGCGGAGCGCCTACGGGCGGGGTCGCGATTGGGGGCGGTGGCGAGGCGGTCAGGCCGTTGACCACGTCGAGGATCTGGATGTCGAGGGCCGAGGGGAGCTCGCGAACGCCGGGGGCGAGGGTGGCGCTCATCAGGTCGCCGGAGTAGAGGTTGGGGGCCAGCTCCTGATCAGAGTTGGCCAGGGGAGTCGAGATCCCGGGGGCGATGAAGGTTTGGGAGCCGCCGATGATCTGGACGTGGCTCTCGAAATCCGGATCGGCGGGCATGAAGCCGTCGATATGACCGAGTTCATGCAGAAGGGCCGTTAGCAGGTCGTAGCGGCCGGAGGCGGGAGAGCTCTGCGCGGCGTTGAAGGAGGAGGTGCTGAGCGGCTGGCTGAAATCGCTCCCGCCATCGGCGACTGACCCGATGAACCAGCCGAGGCCGTCGGCGTCGGGGGACAGGACAATCGTGAACGCATTGGGGCGCCCCCGGTCGTCCCAGGACGTGATGCGGGTCTGGCCCAGGATACCGGCCGGCAGGGGCTCGACCATGAGCTGGATGGAAGGCGGCACCGATCGGCCCAGGGCCAGTTGCCACACCCGCAAGGCCTCCTGCCAGAGCGCGGCCACAGCGGGGCTGCCGACGGAGAGCGGCGCGGGCGGGGGATTGGAGCCGGCGGGCCCTGGCTGATCACCGGTCGCCCTCAGGTTCGGCCCGAGCAGTCCCGGGATACCGGCCCCGTTGTTGTATGCCTGGGGTGGCGCGTCATTCCTGTGCTCCCAGGACTGGAGCAGCGATTCGGCGATGACGTAGGGGCTGGACAGGAGGCCCGTGATCGCTGGTAGCAGCAGGTCGCGCGCTATCCGACTCACCGTGCCGGAGATGGCGTAGTATCGGAGCGCGGTCGACTCGCTCGCCCCGACATTCGTGCTGAACCCGGCCGTGATGCCGCCGGTCATGCCGTAGGACGGGGGCGGTACCCCCGGCAGCGAGGAGAAGAAGGAGACCGAGCCCGCGCCCAGGATGGCGGACGCGGAAATGCTGCTCGTGAGGTAGTACCCGGTGTAGGAATCGGCATTCTCGATGCCGAACACGGGACCGGCGAAGAAGGTGAGTCCCACCGACGGGGTGATAATAAAGGGGATCAATGTCCCGCCGAGAGGCAGGAAGGACAGGAGGACCTGCGTCGGGCCGAAGTTTACGCCGATGCTCGGGCCGACATCCCAGGCCTTATACCCGGCGGTGCTTTCGGTATTCGATATGAACAGCTCTTCCAACGAAGCTCCGTAGCCGAGCGTGAGGGTAGGGAATCCGACCGAGCCGCTCAGGTCGACTCCGTCGACCCAGGCCGGGTCCTTCAGCCCGACCTGGACCGAGGCCGCCGCGAACGAGACGAAGCTCGCCTCAAGGGCTTGCAGCCCGATGATGAGCTGGATGGCGTAGGACTCGATGGCCGCGACGGTATTGACCACGCCAAAGAGGCCGAAAAAGAAGTGCCCGGTGGGGTCCTGCATGTTGACTGGGTCGTTCTCAGTATAGTCATATTTGTTGATAGAACCCGGCACGGACTTCCTGCCTCCGTAGGTGTCCATCGTGGTGAATCGGCCGGTCGTCGGGTCGTAGGCGCGGGCGCGGAGGATATACAGCCCGGTAAACGAGTCGTACAGCGCGCCAGTGTATCGGAACGGGTTCGTCGTGGTGCCGGTGCTTGCCACCAAGTTCCCGAAGGCGTCGTAGGTGTAGCTGTCGGTGACCTCGCCGGCGGAGCCGGTGAGCCCCCGGACGGACGACTGGCCGTCGTACACGTAGTACGAGACCGTGCCTCCACGGTCCTCGCTTATGACGTTGATACCGACGGTGAATACGGCCGTCACGTGGTCGGAGGCGTCGATCTCGGCGAGGACCTGTGACAACGCCCCGGATTCATCGACCAGGTATCTGGTGACGACGCCATTGACCGTCTCTTGGACCAGGGTGCCCGAACCATCGTAGGTATAGGTGCTGACGCCGGCCGGGGTAGCGGCCCGGACCATGTTGCCACGGTAGTCGTAAGCATAAGTGGTCGTCTGGCCGCCGGACGATACGCTCAGGGTATTGCCGTCGGCGTCGTAGGTATAGGTCCGATTGCCGGCGGTCAGCACGCGATCGTTCGCATCGTAGGTGTAGATCGTCGTCCCCGACGCGTCCGTGAGGGTAAGCCGGTTGCCGACGGCGTCATAGGTATATCGCGTATCGCTGCTGCCGAGGGTCGGGTCGGTAACGCGTTCTTCGATCACGCGATGGTCGCCATCGTAGAAATACTGGACGAGGCGCCCGCCCGAATCGGTCTCGGTCTGGCGGTAGCCGGACACATCGTAGGTGTAGGCGAAGCTGGAGATCACGTGCCCGTCCGGCCCGTCATTCTCGACCTCCGTGATCAGGCCAGCGGTGTTGTAGGTGTAGCGGGTGACGGCCGCGTCCGGAAGCGTCATCGTCGCGAGGCGGCCCTGGGAGTTGTAGGTGTAGGTCGTGACGCCGCCGTCGGGCCCGGTCACCGTCATCAACTGGTTCGCCGCGTTATAGGTGTAGGATGTGTCCCCAGCCGAGGTGGTCGTCTCGATCCGGTTCCCCGCGGCATCATACACATAGCCGATGGTTCCCTCTGGGTTGGCAACCTTCGTCAACCGACCACGGGTGTCGTATGTGTAGGTCGTGGTGCCTGTGGAGTCCGACATCGAGGCGGTCTGGCCGCTCGGCGTGTAGGTGTAAGTAGTGACGCTGCCGTCGGGGGCGGTGACCTTGATGAGGTCGCCCTCGGTGTCATAGGCGTATAAAGTGGTCTGGCCATTGAAGTCGGTGTGACTAAGGACGTCGCCCTGCTCATCGTAGGTGAATGTCTCGGAGATGCCCGTCGGCAGCGACCGCTTCACCAGCCGATTGACGGCGTCATATTCAAAGGTAGTGGTGTGGCCGTTGGCATCGGTCTGGGTCAGAACATTCCCCTGCGAGTCATAGGTGTAGCGAGTGACGTTGCCGAGCGCATCCGTGACTGCCGACTCCAGCCCGACGGAATTATAGGCGTGCGATGTGATGGCACCGTCGGGGGCGACTTCCTTGGTGATATGCCCGACGGCGTCGTACTGCATCCGCGACGTGCTGCCGTCCGGAGCGACGATCGCGACCTTCTCGTTTAGGACGTTGTATTGCGTGGACGTGACGCCGACGGGGGAGCTGGTGGTAATCTGGTTGCCGTCGGCGTCGTAGGTGTAACTTGTGGTGTAGCCGGCTGCATCGGTGGTCGAGGTGAGCCGGCCGATCTTGGCCTCCTGGCCGGATACGTCGGGGTTCGCATTGAAGACCGTCCCGGCGTCGTAGGTGTAGGTGGTCTTGCGGCCTAGCTCGTCGGTGGACGCGATGATGTGGCCGTCGGCGTCATAGGCCTTGGTCTGCGTGGTGCCGTCGGGATTGATGATCTTCACCACGCGGTTGTCGGCGTCGTATACCTGTTGCGTGGCGGCCCCGGACCTGTCGATGCCCGTGAGCTCGTTGCCGTTGGCGTCGTAGGTTGCCTTGATCGTGGTGCCGTCGGAGAACGTTGTCTGGATCAGGTGCCCCAGCGGGTCGTAGAGGTAGGTGGCTCCGGTCCCGTCGTCGTGGGTCTTCCGCAAGATCTGGCCGGCTGCGTTGTACTGGTTGGTCGTCTGATTTCCCGCGAAATCGGTGATCGAGACGGCGCGGTTGTCGGCGTCGTACTTGACGGTGGTCGTCGCTGTCAGGGTCGTGCCGTCGACGTTCGAACGGGAGATCGTCTGGGTTAGATTATTCCCGTTGGCGTCGTAAGTGAAGGTCGTCACGTTGCCGATCGGGTCGGTCTTCGCGATCTGCCGGCCGAAGATGTCATAGGAATAGCTCGTCGTGTTGCCGAGCGGGTCCTCAACGGAGGTGACCTCGCCGCGCAAGTTGTAGGTATAGTGCGTCGTATGCCCGGCGGCGTCGGTCATCGTCAGTCGGTTGCCCCGAGAGTCGTACGTATACGTCGTCACGTTGCCGAGCGGGTCGGTGAGGCTCAGCATCTGCCCGGCGGTGTTGTAGGTGTAGCGAGTCGTCTCGCCGAGCGGGTCGGTGACGCTGGTCCGGAGCCCCTCCGAGTTATACGTATAGTGCGTGACATTCCCGAGCGGGTCGGTCATCGTGAGCGGGTTGCCATTGACGTCGTACGTGTAGCTCGTCGCGTTGCCCAGGGCGTCGGTCTGGCTCAGGATGTGGCCGTTCGTGTCGTAATTGGTAACCGTGGTGTGTCCGAGCCGATCGGTGGTCACCTCCTGGCGCGCGGCGAGATTGTGAGTGTATTCGACGCGATTGCCCTCGGCGTCGACCGTCGCGATGAGCCGGCCGGTGGAGTCATATTCGTTGCGTGTCCCGCGGCGCCCAAGCGGATCATAGACTTCGAGCAATGTGTGGTTCGTGTCGTAAGTGAAGGTCGTCACGTTGCCGAGCGGGTCGGTCACCGTGACCAGATCGCCATAGGAGTCGTAGCCGTATTTCGTGGCCCCACCGTTCGGGTCCGTGATGGACGTGATTCGCCCCGAGCTGTCTCGAACGATTGTCAGCCCGGCGCCCGTGGAAGACTGCTCGCCCGTGGAGCTGAGCGTCGTCGAATTTCCGTTTGCATCGGTGACACTCATCAGGCCGAGTTTGTTGTCGATGATGTAAACCGACCCGTCCGGCGACGTGTATTTCCATCGCGTCGGGTTATAGACCTGACCCGTGGTGGGATCGAGCAGGTTGACCGGGCCGACCGCGGCCGGCGAGACGATCAAATTGTTGTTCCCGATAGCCTCGAGCGTGCCGGTCGTCTGCGTGCCGGGCACGGGCACGAAGAAGACGCTCGTCGTGGCCAGGGGCGGGCCCGCGAAGGTATAGGTTACCCCCGTGAATCCCATGATGAATTGTTCTTTCGTCCCGTCGGGCAGCAGGATCGTAACGTAGTCATTCTGCGTGTTCTGGAAGCTGTACTGGATCTCGGCTGGCCGGCTGCCGAGGCCGGGCGGCAGGCCAAGTCCGGGCAGTCCCCCGAATCCGCCGAGGCCACCGAGGCCACCGAGGCCATCCAGCGGATCGACTTGTGACGGCGGGATCTGCGTCTCGGTCTGGATGAAGCCGGCTCCCAGGATCGAGGAGGTTTCGACGGAGATCTGGGTCGTCTGGAGCGACCATCCGTAGCCGAAATCGCCCGGGGTCCCCTTGATGCGGCTATCATAGGTCCGGGTCGCCGTCAGGTTGAAGCCAGGCATCGCGACGTTCACATCCTGGAAGCTCAGCGTGAAGTTCCCGAGCTTCACCTGCCCGTCCACCTGGTAAACCTGGTCGGCCGTCGTGACCTGGCCGCTCGTGTCCTCCACCGTCAATCGCACGTCGTAAAACCCGTTCGGCATCAACGTCGGGTCGATCGTACCCAGCGGGCCGTTGATGACGGGCGTGGTGCCGGTGGCGAATGTCGTCCAGTTGTTCTGGCCCTCGATCGAGTACTGGAGCTTGTACTGGAGCAGATCCGCCGTGTTCGCGGTGCCGACGATCGGGGTTGGCAGCGTGATGTCCGGCGTCACCTGGGTCTCGTTGAACCCCGCGGTCGGAGCGGGCAGGCCGTTCGGGCCCGTGAGGAAGGTCAGCGTCTGGGTCGCGTCGCCCTCATTTCCCTCGGCGTCGAACGCCTTGGCGACCACCGTGTACACGCCCGGCGCGATCGAGGTGAAGACCGCCGTGCCCGAGGGACTGATCGGGATCGGGCTGCCGTTGATTAGCAGCACCTCGCTCGCCAGCGGCTGGCCGTCGAAGGTCTGCGTCGGCAGGGTGAAGGTCACCGTGTCACCCACCCGGGCCGTCGTCTCGCTGAGGTTCAGGGTCACGGCCGGCGGGATCAGGTTGGTCGACAACGTGTTGTCAATCCGCGTGAACGTCTTCTGGAGCGTGTTGGTGTTGCCCGCGACGTCGGTCACCTTCAGGGTGAAGCTATTGGCACCCATCGCCATGTTCACCGGGTAGAAGCTGAAGTTGCCCGAGGCGTCGGAGGTGGTCTGTGCCCCCGTCTCGACGAGTGTCACCAGCGCACCGGGGATCGTCTGCCCGGTGAATCCGGCGACTGCCATCTGGGTGAGGTTGTGGCCGAATGGGCGGGCGTCCGACAACGCGTCGAGACCGAACGACGAGATGGCCGGCGTGGTGTTGTCGACCACCACCGTGAACGGCGACGAGAACGGGCTAGTCAGGCCCGAGACCGTTCCGGCGGTGGCCGTGAACAGGTACTCGCCGTCGGCCAGCGTGCCGGATACGGCGAAGTCGAGCGTGCCCGACGCCGGCGCGGTCTGCTGGCCGATCGAGGTGCCGTTCATGTACAGGGTCACCAGGGTGCCAGTTGCTGCGGACATCTCGACCGTGAGCGACCGGGCCTTCGTGATCGTCTGGCTCGTGCCGGTGAGGTCGCCGGCGATCAAATGCAGATTCGTCGGCGGCAGCGGTCGCGTGGCGTCGAGCGTGAACGAGACCGTGACGGACGTTGAAGCGTGGCCCAGCGAATCCGTGGCCTGGAGCGAGAGCGTGTGCGGGCCGTCCGTCAGCGCCGTGCCTCCGTTGATCGTGGCCAGCTCGGCCGCGGTGAACGTGAAGCCGACGCCGGTCAGCAGGGCCGTCACGTCCACCGGCTTCCCGCCGTCGAGCGCCGCCTGGAAGCTCGCCACGCCGATCGGGTCGTCGACCACGCCGGTGATCGTCGGGTCCGAGGTAATCCCGTCCGTGTTCGAGATGCCGGTGTCGTTGGCCAGGGCCGCTGTAATCACGGGGGAACTGGTGTCGGTCGCCGTGGTCGTGAACGTCTGCGTGAACTGGCTGGTGTTACCCGCCACGTCACTCGCCACCACGGTGAGCGCCTGGGCGCCCGGAGCCAGGGCGACGCCGCTGAAGGTGAAGGCGCCGTTCGAGTCGGCCTGCGTTCGCATGATCGGCGTGTTCGGGTCGAACGCACGGTACAGGGCGACATACGCGCCGGCGGCCGTTGTGCCGGTGAGGTTCACCACCTGATTGGTTGTCTCGGTCGGCTGGCCGGGCACGGTCTGCGACGCGGCGTCGAGGGCCAGCGTCGGCGTTGCCGGCGGTGCGGTCTGGATCGTGATCGAGACCGCCGCGGCCGGAGTGCTCACGTTGCCGGCGACGTCCTCGGCCGTCGCGGTGATCTGGTGGGTGCCCGCGGTCAGCGCCGTGGTGGTGATGAATGCCGGCCCGTCGGTGGCATTGGCCTGCCCCACCAGTTTGCCGTCGGAATACAGCCGCACGATCGAGCCAGCCGGGGCGGGGACCTCGAAGGTCGGCGTCGTGATCCGCGTGATGCCGTCGCTGTTGCTGATCCCGGTGTCGCTCGAGGCCATGAGCGCGGGCGTCACAGCGGCCGGTGGGGTCGTGGCCAGGATGAAGCTGACAGTGACCGGGTTGGCCAGGTTGCCGTTGGAGTCCCGGGCGATCAGGGTCAGCACGTGCTTGCCGTCACCGACCGGGCCGCCATTGATCGTCGTCAGGATCGAGGGGGTCAATGTGAACGTCGTGCCGCTCAGCTCGGCGAGCACGTCGGTCACCGGCGACTGGTCGAGCTGCGCCTGGACCGAGACGATCGGGTTGGCCGCCGTGATACTGCCGGTGATCGTATCGTCGGAGGTGATGTTGTCGAGCGCCGAGGCGCCCGTGTCGTTCGCCAGATGCGCGGTCACGACCGGCGGCGTGAGCGAGAGGCCGGGCTGGTTGCGAGTGATCACGCGGGTGAACTGGCTCGTGGTGCCGGCCGCACTCGTCGCGACGGCCGTGAAGGCGTTGCCGCCGTCGGCCAGCGCGACGTTGAAGAAGGCGAACAGGCCGTTCGGGTTGGACGTCGTCACGGCGCCCGTGGGCTGGAGGGTGACGGTGACGTTGGGATCGGTCCGGCCGACGAGCGTCACGGTCGCGTCCGTCGTCATGCCGGAGCCGATGGGCGGGGTGGCGGAATTCGCGTCGAGGTTGAAGACTGGCTGCGCGGGCGCGGCGGTTGCCGATGCTGCGGTCGTGGCGTGGAAGCCGTAATCGCCCGCGAGGATCACCGCGTCGGCCTGGTCGACCTTGACGTCGCCGTTGATATCCGCGGCGAGACTGTAACTCGCGCCGCCGGCGCTGCTGCCCATCGCGGTGGCGAGCAGGGCGCTGTCGTTGCCGTCGACGTTCCCGTCGCCGTTGACGTCGCCGGCCACCGTCAGGTTGATCGAATACCCGCCGGTCGCCGTTGACGAGGCGCCCGGGACCCCGACGACGTAGAGGCCGGGCTGGTCGATCGCGAACAGGGCGGTGACGGTGTGGCCGACGGTGTTGACCGTTCGGGGCGTCAGGCCGGTGATGATCGGCACGCCCGGCATGAAGGTGCCGTCGGTCCCCTGGACCTGGACGCGCAGGAGCACGGTGCCGCTGGCGGTCGAGCTGAGCTCGGCCTGGTCGAACCGGAAGGAGTAGAGGTCGGTCGCGCCGGCCGTCAGGGTGTTGTCGATCGTCGTGGCGGCGAACTGTGCCGGGCCGCCGAGATCGCGCTGGATGTACGAGGAATTCAGCGAGCCGGGCGGCATCAGCACGCTGTTGCCGTTGCTCCGGACCGCGGCGATGAGCAGGTGGGGATCGCTCAGGTCATAGCCATAACGCTGCGAGCCGCCGGTGGTCTGGTTCTGCATGGCGACCAGGTTGCCGGCCGCGTCGTACTGATAGGTCACGAGCTGGCCGTCGGGGGCGAGGATGCTGGTGATCCGCCCCTGGGCATCGCGGAGGAACTGGATCGTGCCGGCCGTCGACGTGATGCCGCTGTCGCTGATCTCGAGCTGGATGCCGCCGGAGGTGACCTCTCCGACCGCGTTGCCGCTGCCGTCGAGCTGGTAGACCGTGCCATCGGGCGCGGAGAGCGAATAGCTCGGCCCGCTGAAGAACGGGTTGCCGGGGTTGTACGGCTGTCCGCTCGCCAGGTCGTAGTAGCGGCCGCCCGCCTTCGTGAGGACGGTCGCGACCGATTGCAGGGTGTAGGTGACGCCGGTGTCGGCCTGCCAGGCCGGGCGGTAGAACGTCTGCCCGGCGACCTGGAAGCTCGTCGGGGCGAAGGTGAAGCGGACGCGCTGGCCCGAGGGGAGTGTCAGGTAGACCTCGGTCCCGTCGCGGAAGGCGTTGTAGACGCCGTAAGCTTCCTGGCCCGTGGAGGGCAGGTTCGTCTGGAGGTTCGTCTCGAGGCCGGTCAGCCGCCAGCCGTGGCCGAAGTCGCCGGTGCCGGCCCGCGTGAGCGGGTCATAGGTGCGCTGAATCAGTACCGTGGTGCCGCCGAGGTTGACGCTCAGGTCGGCGTCGGTCACGACGTTGTTGTTCGTCTTCGACGGCGTGTTCACCTCGATCTGGGTCTGCACCTGGGTCGTGCGGCCGGCGATGTCGCGCGCGGTCAACTGGAGCTGGTAGAACCCGTTGGTCCACCGCGACGGGTCGAGCTGCGCGAGCGTGCCGTCGGCGATCGGGGTCTGGCCGGTGGCGAGCACGGTGAAGTCGGGATTGTCCGGCGTGGCGATCTGCAGAGTCCACGAGTCCAGGTTGCGATCCGAGACGGTGCCGACGAGGGCCGTGGGGCTCGACAGCACGGCGTTCATCACGGAGCTGTCGAAGGAGACCACGGGCGGTGTCGTATCATTCGGGTCGCGGACCTTCAGGTAGGCCGTCGCGGTGCCGACGAATCCGTCCGCGTCGGTGGCCGTGGCCTGGATGAGGGTCTGGCCGGGTGCGCCGGCGGTGACCGTCGCGCTGCCGTTGGCATCGAGGGTCAGCGGCTGGCCGTTGTACAGGACCGTCAGGCTGGAGATTGGCGCGACGCTGCCGGCGATGGCATTGATCACGACCTGCTGCCCCGGGATGGCCGGGAAACTGGGCGTGAGCACGATGGTCACGCCCGGCAACTGCGGCTGCGCCGAGGCGCGGATCAGGATGTTCTGCGTGGAGGTCGCCTGGCCGTCGGAGACCTCAAGCGTCACGACGTAGTCGCCGGCCTGCGACGGCCCGGGCGTCCACTGGAACAGCCCGGTCCCCGGGTCCAGCGTGGCGCCCGCGGGCAGGTTGAGCGCCGAGTAGGTAAGAGTGGTGCCGGCGTCGAGGTCGGTGGCCTGGACCGAGAAGCTCATCGGCACGCCCAGCGCTGTCTGGTGGTTGGGCGTGTCGACGACCGGCGGACGGACGATGTGGGCGACGTGCAGGACGACGTCCATCGTGGCGGTCGCGCCCGACGGGTCCGCGGCCACGAAGTGCAGCGTGTAATCGCCGGCCTGGCCGTAGGCGGGGGTCCAGGCGAAGACGCCGGTCGACGCGTTGAGGGTCGCGCCGGCCGGGGTGTTGGTCAGGCTGTACAGAAGCGGATCGCCGTTGACATCCCCGGCCACGACGGTGAACTGCACGGGCGTGGCCTCGCGGGCGTACTGCGGCAACAGCGGGACGAACGTCGGGGCATAGTTCGTGTGAGTGACGGTGAGATTGACCGTCTCGCTGGTGGAGAGGCTGCCGTCGCTCGCGTTGATCTGCACCGCGTAGCTCCCGGCCTGGCCGGGCTGCGGCGTCCAGGTGAGCAGGCCGCTTGCCGGGTCGAGGCTCGCCCCGCGCGGCAGGCCGGTCGCGGTGTAAGTGAGCGGGTCGCCCTCCTGCTTGCTCGCCGTGACAGACAGGCTCAGCGCCTGCCCCTCGGCCACGGTGGCCGAGGGTGCCGTCGCGGGGAAGGTCGGCGCGGAGTCCGTCGCCCGCACGACCAGGTCGATCGTCTGCGCGGTCGAGGACGGCTGCGTCGAGCTGCTGCCGGTGTCGGTCACTGTGAAGGTGACGCGATACGACCCGACGTCGGTGGCGGTGGGCGTCCAGTTGAGCGTCGCCGTGCCGTACGAGGTGCCGGGCGTGAGCGTCGCCGCGGCCGGGAGACCGGAGACCGCGTACGTCAGGTTATCCTGGTCGGTCTCACTCGCCTGGATCGGCAGGGCAAACGGCTGGCCGACGACCGCGATCTTGCCGCCAAGGTAGTCGAGCACCGGCGCCTGGGTCGGCGACTGCACGGTGACGACGAACGTGTAGCTGCCCGTGAGGACCCCCGCGGCTCCCAGCCCGTCGCCGTTGTCGGTCGCCGAGAGGGTCAGGGTGTAAGTGCCGCGGTTGCCCGCGGGCGGGTTGAAGTGGAGGATGCCGCTGCCGTTGCCGTTGTCGGTGAGCGTGACGAAGCCCGGGAGCGGATAGCCGGCGATCCCGTTGGCGATCGAGAGCGACAGCGGGTTGCCGTCGGGATCCGTGGCGAACACCGCCTGGTCGAACGACTGCCCGGCGCTCAGCGTGAGGTCGGCGACCGGCGTGACCGCCGGTGCGTGGTTCACGATCGTCACCGTGATCGGCACCGTGATGCTGGTCGACAGCGGTCCGCCGTAGCCGTCGTTGGTCGCGGTGAAGACGACGTTATAGGTGCCGTCCTGGTGATTGCCGGGCGTCCAGCTAAAGAGCGCGGTCTCGGGATCGAACGTCGCTCCGGGAGGCAGGCCGCTGACGCTGTAAGTGACGGTCGGCTGGGTGGCCGTGTACGCCGAGAGCGACCCATCGGCCAGGCGCGTCGGCAGGACGAAGGTCGGGTTGTGGGGATCGACGGCCATCGCGACGAACGAGATCGGCTGGCCCTCGCTGACCTGCCAGCTTTGAAGGGGCGTGAAGACCGGTGCCGCGGGCGCGGCGAGGATGGTGTAGGTGACGACCTGCGTGGTCGAGACCCCGCTAGCGCTGGTCGCCGTGAACGGGACGGTCAGCGTGCCGGCGTAGTCGTAGGCGACCGGCCAGTCGAAGACGCCGGTATTCGGGTCGAGCGTGGCGCCCTCGGGCAGCGACGTGCTCGAGTACTTGACCGGGTGGCCGTCGGCGTCGGTCCCCTGGAGGGTGAATCGCAGGTGGTCGCCCTGACGGACGATCTGATTGGGCGGCGCAGCGAGCTGCGGCGGCGGGGGAGCCGGCGCGATCAGCAGCGACACCGTGGTGCTCACGGTGTTCACGCCGTCACCGACGTAGAAGGTCACGTCGTTGTAGGTGCCGGCCTGGCCGTAGGCGGGCTGCCAGAGCAGCGTGTGCGTCGAGGGGTCGAACGACGCGCCGCCCGGCAGGTTGGCGGCCCAGTACACGAGCGGCCGGCCGTCGGGGTCGGTCGCGCTCACGCTCAGTACGATCGGCTGCCCCTCCTGCCCCGAGACCTGGGCCGGGATCGGCGCGATGACCGGCGGATGGCTGCCGCCGGCGACGTCGATGACGAAATACTGGATGGTGAAGCTGCCGCTGGGGTCGTAGGCGAACAGTGTGACCGGCGCCGAGGCCGGGCTCGTCGGGCTGGTCTTCCAGGTGATCAGGCCAGTCGTCGGGTCGACCGACATCCCGGCCGGCCCGCCCGCCAGCACGAAGCCCGGCGTCGAGCCGTCCGGGTCGTGCGCCTGCACCTGGTAGGTATAGCTCGCCCCGGCCGTTACGGTGGTGACGGGCTTGCTGTCGAACACCGGCGCGCTGGCGGCCGGCGGCGTCCCCGAGACCGCGAAGCTGTACGTGATCGCCTGCTGATCCGGGTTGCTGATCGTGACCGTCTGGCCGGTGGTGCTTTGTCCAGGCGCCAGTTTCACGCCGCCGGGCACGCCGGGGGCGAGGCTGACGAGCCAGCTCCCGTTCGAGGTCTGCGTCGCACCCTGGGGAACGCCGTCGAATCCCTGGCCGGGGTCGAGGATCAGGAACATCGGCACCAGCAGGTTGAACTGGCTGGTATTCTGGATCGTGACGTCGTACGACACCGTGCCGGTGTTCCGGTCGGACCGCGTGATGGTGAAGCCGACCTTCACGTACGGCGAGAGGTCGCTGACCGCCGAGAACTGCGTGACGTAAGGCGCCGGCATCGCCTGGCGATTGGCGCTGACGATCGTGTCGGCCACGGTCAGCGTGTACTGGTCGGCGGTCAGGCCCGAGACGATGAGCACAACGGTTCGCGAGCTCGCGTCGTAGCGAGCAGACAGGACCGTGGCGCTGCCGCTCGCCTGGCCGACGAGGCTGTAGTTGGCGGGGTCCGTGACCGACGACGTGTCGGTGGCGGGTCCGGCGTACATGTCCTGATCGAACGTGACGCTGAGGAAAGCCAGGGGCAGCGCGGCGACGGCGCCTGGGGGCGGATTCACGGCGATCACCGAGGGCGGCAGCACCGGCTCCAGCACGTCGACCTCGTGCGACTGGCTGACCAGCAGCCGGCCGTCGGCCAGGGGCAGCACGTCGAAGCCGCGGGTGCCGCCCTGGGCGACGGCCACCTGCTGGAGCGTGGTCACGTCGACCATCGTCAGGTCGCTCGGAGTCGGCGCGACAGTGCCGGGCGGCGTATTCGGCGCGTCGTCGTGCGAGACGAAAAGCAGGTTGTCCAGGTGCGTGCCCGTGCGGCCGAAGGCGATCGACTGGATGTCCGAGTTGAAGGTGAGCATCACCTGGGCCCGCGCGTGGGCGTCGAACTCGACCACCTGCCGCGCATCGGGCCAGGTGACCGCCCAGAGGTTGCCCGAGTTGTCGAAGGCCAGGCTCGAGACGCGCAGGTTCTGGTCGCGGCTGAACTGGGTAAAGGTGTCATTGGTCGGGTTAAAGATTTCGACGCCGCTGGCGGTCGCGACATAGAGCTCGCCATTCTGCGGGTCGACGGCCAGGGCAAGGGTCACGCCGTCGCCGAACTGGTTCACGATGTTGCCGGTCGTCGGGTCGAGCTGGAGCAGCGGCCCGCCGCCCGTGGCCGCCCACAGGTGGCCCTCACCGTCGAAGGCCAGGGCGTAGACCTGGTACGGCAGTGTGATGAGCGGATCGCCGGCCGGTCCGCCATTCTGCGGGATGCGGAACAGCTCGTTACGCGACGCCCCACCGCTGACCAGCACGCTGCCATCGGGTGCCTGGGCCATCGCCATCGGCCCGAGGATGCCGTCGCTCGGCACGAAGCCGGTGGCGAACGACTGGGCCTGAAACGGCTGGAGTACCGTGGTGAACTCCGACGGATTGCTCGCTGGCGGCGCGGCCGGGACGTTTTGCTGCGCCTGGGTGAACAGCGGGTTGGTCGAGGGCTGGACCGTCGGCGCCGGCGGGATGCCGAAGTTGGCAGGGGTGGTGCTCGGAACTGTCGGCAAGGCGCCGAGGTTGACGGTGGTCGTGTCCTGCGGGACGTTGGCCGCCGCCGGCGGCTGCTCGTGGTTCCCCGCCAGGTCGGTGGCCAGCGCCAGGAACGTGTAAGTGTGCCCGGCCTGGCCCTGGTAGATCATCGTGCCCGACGCCTGAGCCAACTGGTCCTGCCAGATCTGGTAGGCGCCCCCGTCCTGCGACACGTACAGCGTGACATAGGCGACTCCCGAGCCGCCGGAGTCATCCGCGCTGCTCCACTGGACCTGGTAGTTGGCGCTCGTGCCGAGCTGGCTGACGTCGAGCGTCGTCGTGGGAGCCGTCGAGTCGAGGGTGTAGGTCAGCGGGGCCGTGTCCTGCGGCGCGGCGTTGTTGAAGAGCACGGTTGCCGTCGCGTTGATCTGCGTCCCGGTGGGCACGTCGGCCTTCGGCTCGACGGTGAACGTCACGAAGCCGGCGCCTGCGCCCTCGGCGTTGTTCGGCGGCAGCAGTCCCTTGCTCGGGTCGGTGATGACCAGGCCGGTCAGGGGATCAATCGCCTGGAGCAGCCAGCTCGCGGTTCCGGTCTGGAGGTCGACCCCGGCCGAGACGCGCAGGATGAACCCCTTGGTCTGGCTGAAGTCGAAATCGCCCTGGAACAGCCCCATGTTGCTCGGGATCTTGACGTCGATGTTGCCGACCTGGATGTCGCCCAGGCGGAAGGTGCGCGGGTCAAGGCTGGGGTCGAGCTGGGTGGTGATCCGGATCTCGCCCGGCGTCGTCGAGGCCTGGGGATCGTTCTGGAAGTCCACGGTGAACGGCAGGGGCTGGCCGGCCGGAACGTACCCCTTGTTCTCGGCCGTGAACGGGCCTGTCATCGACGCGAGCCCGGCGTCCTGGCCCCCGTTATTGATGTACTGGTCCAGGTTCAGCGGGATCACCGGCACCCCGTTGACCTCCTGGACGCTGTTGATCTGGAACGACGGCGGCAGGTTGGCCCGGCTCGCCCAGCCGACCCAGGGCACATAGACGTTGAAATCCTCGAAACTCGTCGGCAACTGCGCCCCGAGGTTGAACTGGCTCTGCGTCGGCAGCGTCGCAATCGGGTTGTCGTGGATGTTGAAACTGGCCGGGGGCGCCGTCTGGTTGGTGTTGTTGCCGTACCAGTTGAGCAGCTCGCCGAAGAACTGCGAGATGTTGCCGCCCGAGATGATCCCGCTGCCTGCCGGCCCGGCGAGGACGCCGGTGGCCAGGGTGGCCATGACGCTCATGATGAGCGGGTCCTGGCTCACCGGCGGCGTGGTGCCGTCGGGCAGGAGCACACCGGCCTGCTCCAGGCCCGCGAGGTACAGGTCCTCCCACACCGACTGGCTGGCGGCGAGGTTCTGGAGCGACGTCGGCGCCGTCTTGTCGGCGAGGATGGCCGTGCGCAGCTCGTCGGCCTGCGCGATCGCCTGGGCGACGAACTCGGCGCGGCTGAGCGTCGTCGCCGAGGCGTTGATGTCGAACTGGAACGGGATGAACGGGATATGGAAGAAGTCCGGGACGGCGCCGAACTCCTGGTAGATCTGGTACAGGCCCGGCGAGATCTGGTCGAGCCCCTGCGGCCCGTTGTCGAGCACTCCGGCCTTGGCATATTGCGGGAACGCCGCATAGAGCTGCGCCTTGAGCGCGTTCCAGTTGCGGTCGTTCATCGCCGCCAGGCCGGGGTAGGTGGTGACCTGAAAGCTGAACCCGGTGAATCCGCCGGCCGCCTCGTTGAAGAGGTACCCGGGTGCCTGGATGTGGCCGTTCGCCGCGGCCGTGTCGGCCCACGACTGGAGGGTCGCGAACGGCACCTGCGACGCGAGGCTGGAATCCGGCGGCGCTCCCGAGAGATTGGTGTTGAACTCGACATACGGCAGGCCGTACAGGTTGTTGTTGATCGGAGGCAGGACCAGCGGCTGACTGGGATCCGCCGGGAATGGATAGTTGCTGAGCTGCGGGATGCCGACGTTGAACTCGACGTAGGGCGCGTTGATGTTCCCCAGGTTCTGGAGCGCCACGCTATAGGTGCCGGTATCCCCGGCCAGGATGAATCGCGGCCCGCCGACGCCGATCGTCACGTCCGGCTCGACCGTCTGCTCGACCTGGAAGCGGTACGGTGCGATCGCCTGCTGGCCGTCGGGGTTGGTGACCTGAACGTCGTAGAGCCCGTGCGGCGCGCCGGTGAGGTCGAACTCGGCGATGATCTGGGTGCTGTTGACGAAGTCGACCGTCAGCGGCTGATACTCGGCGAATCCCGGCATTACGAGCTTGACGACGGCGTTGGGCTGGAACTGGGCCCCGCTGATCGTGGTGGTGACGTACTTGCTGTCGCCCCCCTGGTCGGTCTGGACGTTCGTGATCGACAGCGGCAACAGCTCGGCGAGCACCGTCACCGGAGAGTTGTCGGCCGGCTCGGAATGGCCGCGGATCAGGATGTAGTAGACTCCCGGCACGGTGGTCGGGATGATCGCGTCCTGCGTCGGCGCGAGCCCTCCCTGGTAGGCGGCGTCGTACAACGAATCCGTCGGCGCTGACCCCTGCTTGATGTAGATCTCGTTCGCCGCGCCCGAGGCGTTCGAGCCGAGGGTCACGCGCAGCGTCGCGCCCTGCGGCACGGTGACCTGCAACAGCCGCTCCTGGCCGGTCGAGAGCGTGGTGGCATACGGGACGCCGAGCGTCAGGCTGTCCACGGCCACGGTCAGCAGGTCGGCCGAGGCCGTCGTCTTGCTCGAGATCGGCGTGCCGGACGGCAGCGTGATCTGGTTGAAGATGTCCGCACGGACGATGATATGATACTGTCCCGGCGTGACCGACGGCAGGTTGAACGTGAGCGAGCTGGTGTAGCTCTGCCCGGGCTGGAGCACACCGCTGTGCGGCACCGTGCCCAGGTAGACGTCCGAGATGTTCCAGCTCGTCCCGGTGCCCAGGTAAACCGCGTCCGACCAGCTCCCCGGCGTGGAGTTCGTCGCACTGGTGTCCTGGGCGGTCCAGGTCACCGTGAGCGGGTCGCCGGATTTCGCCGTCGCCGGGCTCGGCAGGGTGATACTGGTGACCGCAAGGTTGCTCGGCGGCGGCGGGTCGACGACCAGCGGCGGAGTGAGGGCCAGGCTGTTGTTGGCCTCCCCGGCGCCGCCACCCTCGAACACCTTGCCGATGGCGCTGTCGACCGGCGGATCCGTGATCACGAACAGGTAATACGGCCCGGTCAGGTCCGTCGGCACCGGCACCGCGACGGTGACCGTGTAGCTGGCGCCGGCGCCCAGGCCGTTCTTGTGCGTGGACATCCCCAGGTAGCGGTCGGCCTTGAGGTCGAGGTTGGTGTCGGCCGAGAAGTAGATGAGGTCATTCCACGTCGGCTCGGTCGTCGGCGTGGCCGCGCCGGCGTTGGTGACCGTGTAGGTGACGTCGAGCGTCTGCCCCTGGATGACGTGGCCCGCCGCCGCGTCGGTGCTGATGCTGGTCACCTGGAGGTCCGGCGCCGGTGCCAGGGTGACGGGCATCGCCGCGGCCGCCAGCTTGTCGGCCTCGTTCTCGTACTGCGGGACCCGCCCGCGCCCGAGGCTGCGGACGGCCGACGACACCAGGTCGTACGGGTCCAGCTCGTTGGCCGCGCCGATCTGGATGCCGTAGTTGTAGTAGCCGATGTCGCTGGTGATGAGGTAATTGGTAGACGCATCCGAATCCGCGTAGACCAGGATGTCAAAGTTTCCCTGGATACCGTCGGGCACGCGGACATTCACCGTGTTCGTGTACGAGGCCCCAGCCGCCAGAACCTGGCCGTAGCCCGAGGTGCCGAGCTCGGTGTCATAGGTGTTCAGCGACGGGTCCTGCGCCAGGAAGATGCCGTCGGTCCAGCTATTCGTGCGGGTGGCCCGCGTCCCCTGGTTGGTTACGGTGTACGTGATCGGGATCGTCTCGCCCGACTGGACGTTGGCCGGCACCGTGATATTGGTGACCTTCAGGTCCGGCTCGCTGTAGATGATGTCGAACGGCGTGGCGTGCCGGTTGTTGTTCGGATCCTCGAAGGCCCACTGCGAGAGCTCGCCCAGCCAGTAAGAGTTGTCGCCGCTGCTCGCCGGCCACCAATCGGTTTGCTCGAGCCGGGCCAGGTAGGTGTAGGCGGGCGGGTAGTCGTTGTGCGCATCCAGGTCGATGTAGAGGTAATAGTGCCCGCCCGTGCCGGGCGGAAGCGTCACCGTGTAGGTGACGTTGTAGCTGGCGCCCGGCTGGAGCGGCTGGCTCGGATCCTGGTAGTGCGTCGTCTGGCCGAGGAACGAGGCCCGGGTGCGGACGAACGTCGTGTCGGTGGACAGCCAGATGAAGTCGGTCCAGTAGGCCGTTCCGGACCACACCGGGTTCGTACCTTCGTTCGTCACCGTGTAGGTGAACGTCATCTTCTCGCCAGAGTAGTTCACCGTCGGGATCGTCACATTCGTGACGACCAGGTCGGCCGGAATCGGCGTGACGTCGGTCGATGCCGCCATCAGGTTGTTCTTGTCGACCAGCACCGACGAGGTGGTATACGGGGCCTCGTCCGACTCCTTCACCACGTCGTAAGGGGTCTGGACGCTCAACTGGGGCGCGTCGGTGAAGACCACGATGTATTGACCAACCGCCGACGGCGACAGCTCGACGGTCAGGCTGGCGTTGTACGAGTCGTCCGGGTTCAGCACGCTGTTGTGCTGCACCGAACCGAGCGTCATGGTGATGGCGTTCTGGTCCAGCGGGTTGGTCGGGTCGTTCGTCAGGTAGACCGTGTCGATCCAGCCGATCGGCTGCGCGACGCCCGTCCCCTGGTTCTGCACGGTCCACGAGACCGTGATCGTGTCGCCCCCCTTCGCCTGCTTGGGCGCGGTCACCGACGTGACCGCCAGGTCGGGCTGCGGCGCGAGCACATCAATCGAGCGAGCCTTGTAATTATCGCTGTACAGGTTGTTGGGATCGTCCGGGTTGACGTTGACCGCCAGCGTGTCCTGGAGCACCGTCGAGTAAAGATCGGTCCAGGGCGTGATGTAGTACGTGCCCGGGTCCAGGATGGCCGGCAGGGTGACGCTGACCGTCTGGTCGTAGCCGGCCTTGACGTCCAGGCTGCCGGTGTGGGTGAACTGGGTCAGCAGGACGTCGCCCTGGGCCGGGATCGGCCGGGTCCTGTCCCGCGTCAGCCAGACCGACTCGGTCCAGGTATTCACCAGCGTCGGGCCCGCGCCCAGGTTCGTCACGGTGTATGTCACGTTGAAGGTGCTGCCGGCGATGACCTGGTCCGGCGCGACGACGCCGCTCACCACCAGGTCGGGCAGTGGCAGCGGGTTGACGTAGATCGGCTGATACACCGTGTCATGCGCGCCGTTGGGCCACTGGTCGATCACGTGATTGGCGTCGGCCACGACGATGACGTACACCTGGCCGGCGAAGCGGTCGGGCACCACCACCGGCACGGTCGTCGCCTGGTACTCGTCGCCCGGCGCCAGGGCCGCCTGGTTCGGCAGGTCCTGGATCAGGATCGAGGCGTCCTCGACATAAGGGGTCAGCGAAAGATAGACCTTGTCGTCCCAGTTGCTGGCGGTCGGCGCGCTCCCCTGGTTGATGATCGTGTAGGTGACCGAGAACGTCGCGCCCGCGTTCACCGTCGAGGGAATGTCGATCGCCGCGACCTGGAGATCCGGCCGCGGCATCACGGTGATCGTCGTCGGCGACGGGGCAATCCCGGTGTTGTTGGTGGTGGCCCCGTTCTCGAACAGGGATCCGTCGTAATTGGCGATGACCTCGACGTTATACAGGCCGCTGATGTGGACCGGCACGTTCACAGCCTCGGTGCGGCTGTACGACTTGCCAGGCCCCAGGCCCGCGAAGTTGTCGTAGATCCCCGCCACGATGTAAGGCGCATTGGGCTGGCCGGCCTGCTGGAGCACCACCTCGTCGGCCCAGGCACCGCCCGCCGCGCCCGGGCCCACGTTTTGCACCGTCCAGCCGACCTGGATCGTGGTCCCCTCCTCGGCCGTCGCGGGAGCTGAGACACTCGTAACCGTCAGGTCGGGCGGCGGAGTCAGGTTGATGGTGAACGCGGACGAGACCGTGACGTTATCGGTGCCGTTGCCGTAGATGAACTCGAACGGGGGATCCGTGGACGCCGCCGTGACAACGAGGTAATAGGTGCCGCTCAGGCCGTCCGGCAGCGTGATCTGCGCCGAACGCTGATAGCTCTCGCCCGGCCCGATCGGCCCGAGGTGATTGAACAGCCCGTAGTCCTTGATGATCGTCTTGCCGGCCGGGTCGCTCGCCAGCGCCACGTCGTCGTTCCAGCTCGGCACGCTGGTCAGGCCGATCCCCTGGTTCTTGACCGTCCAGCTCACGTCGATCGTCTGCCCGCTGCCGGCCGGCTGGGGGACGCCGATCGTCGTGACGACGAGGTCCGCGTACGGGATCGGCATCACGTCGAAGTTGTTCGGGTCCTCGCCGACGTCGCCGCTCGTCTGGCCGTTCTGGAAGACCGCGCCGCCCGAGTCGGCCCTGACGAACAGGTGATACCGCCCGCTGAACCCCGGCGGCATGGCGAAGTTCTGGGACTGCGTGTAGCTCTGGTTGACGCCCAGGCCGCCCGAGTGCACGAACGTGCCCAGGGTCACGGCGCCCGGGTCGTTGACGTTGTCCGTCGGCGACGCGATCACCGCATCCGACCACGCCGACGTCTGGCCGGCGCCCGTGCCGATATTGGTCACCGTCCACGCGATCGTCGGATAGGCCGGGTCGCCGATCGTCTGCGCCGGCGCGGTGACGTTGCTCACCGACAGCACGGCGTACGGCGCCGTGGTGACGTCGATCGCCTGCGCCGTCGTGTTCGCCGTGTTATTCGGCTCGATGAGCTGGTTGGCCGCATCCGACACGACGACGATCTGGTATGTGCCGCCGTCGCCGAGCGGGATCGTCGCGCTGGCGTTGGACGCGACCTTCTGACCAGGTCCCAGCGGCCCCTTGAGGTCCACCTCGCCCAGAAGTAGCGAGCTGCTCGTCACCTGCGCGGTCGTCGAGAGATACGCGCGATCGACCCAGCCGACGGTCGTCGTTGCGGTCCCGTCGTTCGTCGTGACCCAGCTCACAGTCAGAGTCGTCCCGGACGTCGCCGACGTCGGCGCGCTCGTGATCGTCGGAACAAGGTCGACGTGGCCGAAGCCCAGCACCCCCGATGCGGCGGCCTGGTTGTTCGCCCGGTTGGGATCAGCCGTGACGGCGTTGCCCGAGTCGGCCACCACGATCACCTGGTAATTGCCGTCGGCGAGCGAGGCCGGCAGCTTCGCCGTCAGCGTGCCGTTGTAGCTCGCCCCCGCTGCCAGCCCGGCGGTCTGGTTGACCGCGCCCAGCAGCGTGGCATCACCGAGCTTCCCATCGGGCGAGAGATACACGCTGTCGGTCCAGGTCCCGGCCGCCGGCGATCCGCCGACGTCCGTGACCGTCCAGGTGACCGTCTCCGACTGGCCCGGCTGCCCCGTACTCACCGACGACGTCACCGCCGACGCCGCCAGGTCGGCCGGCGCCGCCAGCGCCAGCGCGATTGTCGCACTGCCGGTCTGGGTGGTCGTGTCGGACTCGTTCACCACGCCGCCCGCATCGGCCAGCACGATGAGGTTGTAGTTCCCGGCCGTCAGCGACGCGGTGTTCGGCAGCGTCACGGTTGCCTGGAGGTTTTCACTCGACGACGGCGCCAGCGTGCCGGAGGCCTCATCGGTCACCGAGCCGACGTAGATCGCGCCGGCTCCGAGTGTCGACGTCGAGGAGAGATAGACCGCGTCGGTCCAGGGGCCAGTCGCCCCGACCGTGCCGTTATTGGTCACGGTCCAGCTCACGGAGATCGTGTCGCCGAAGCTGGCCGACGTGGTCGACGGCGTCACGCCGCTCACGGCCAGGTCGGGCAGCGCGATCGTGAACGTCGACTGGTACGCCCCGCCCTGAATCGGGTGGCCGCCCGCGTCGGCGACGCCCGCCCCGATGGTGAGCTGATAGGCCCCGTCGGCCCGCTGCGTCGCGAACGGAATCGCGTAGGTCGCGCCGCTGATCAGGTAGCCCTGGCCGATCGTGATCGCACCGCCGGGTCCGGTGAGGCTGACGTTTGCCGGGCTGAGAGTCGAGGCGTCGATCGGCTTGCTGAAGGTCACTTCCACGTCGGCGACGACGGAGTTGACCGTGCCGGTCGGGTTCACGGAGACCACCGTGGGCGCGCTCAGGTCGATGACGAAGCTCGACAGGTACGCCGCCTTCATGGCGTTGCCCGACAGGTCCTTGACGCCGGGCCCGCCCAGACTCACAGAGTACGTTCCCTCCTGGGTCTGGTCGGGGAAGCTGATCGTGTAGTGCGCCGCGTCGACCTCGGTCACGGTGATGGAGCCGGCCGGGATCGCCCCGCCGGGACCTGTGATGGTCACGTCGCTGCTGGTGAACGTGCTCGCCATGATCGCCTTGTCGAAGGCCACCGACATCGACGAGACGTCGGTGCTGACGTTCCCCTGCGGCGAGACGCTGGCAATGGTCGGCGGGGTCGTGTCGGCGACGAGCGTGAACGAGTCCGACGTCGGCGCAACCAGCGCGTTGCCCGCCAGGTCGGTGATTCCCGCACCCACGTCGACCGTGTAGGTCCCGCCGAGGACGAGCGGATGGTTCGGGTCGAATTCGAGGGTATAGGTCGTGCCGCTGCCCAGGATCGACGCCACCGGGAACGTCGCGTTTCCGGGCCCGGTCACCGTGACGTCCGAGACCGTGAGCGTGGTGGGATCGATCGCCTGGGTGAACGTGAGCGTCCGGCCGAACAGCGGCCCCTGCTCGCTCGTCGCGCCGGCGGCCACGCTGGGATGCCGGGTGTCGATCGTGATCGTCACGCTGGCCTGGACCGCGGCGCCCACGCTCGGCGTGAAGATCGCCTCGACGGTGTGCTGGCCGTCCACCAACGCCTGAGTCAGGGTCAGTTGGACCGTCCCGGCCGCCCCGACCGTCTGGGTCAGCACCGACTTGCCGTCGACGTCGAGCGCGATCGAGCCGGCCTGGTTGACGGTCACGTCGAACGTCGGTGTGGTGACGTTCGTCAGTTCGTCCCCCTTCACGCCCGAGTCGCTCGTGGGGTCGAGTACGATCGTCGCCTGGCCGGGGAGCGTGCCGCCCGAGGCCACCGTGACCGTGGCGCTGCCCGTCGAGTCGGGCACCACCCCGCCGCCGAGCAGCACGAGCTGCGCCGGGGCCGATCCGGTCGCGACCGTCGCGGCCGCCAGGAACGGCTCGCCCTGCGGCACGCCACCCTCGCTCGTGAGGATGATGTCCGTGATCGTCGCCGTGGCGAAGGCCGCAGGCAGGTTGAAGGTCTGCATGTCGAGGCGGACCTGGCCGCCTCCGAAACTCGCCGAGGGCGTGCCGGGCGCGATGGAGTTCTCGTATCCACCGTTGTTGTGATCCCGGATGTTCGTCCCCTCGACGAGGTTGAAGGTCGCGACGAGACCGCCGGTCCCCTTCACCTCGACCGTCCCCACCGTATCCCCGTCGGTCCCGTAGGCCGAGTTGATGAGCGTGTAGAGCGTCGTCCCCCCGGCGATGGCGACCGGGACGCCGAACGACGTCCCGCTGTTGCCGGTCTGGAGGATCCCCACGCTGTTCGGCGTCGGGCCGTCCGGAACCAGCGTGAAGTCGACCCCGCCCACCGAGAGCACGGTCGGTGCGATCGGATAGTCCCCGCCGTTGGCATAGTTGCGAAGGTTCGCGTTGACCAGGCCGGCCGACGTCGCGAACGCCGTGTAATCGGCGTTGGCGGTGACCGTTACCTGGATGTTGCCCGTGCCGTCGGTGCCGGTCGGCAGCGTGAAGGCGAACTGCCGCGCCAGCGGCGCGCCCGGCCCGAGCGGCCCAATCGCGTTCGGGTCGGCCAGTACGTCGGCCGTCGTCAACGTCGTGCCGGTCGTCGTGTTGGTGATCACCACATGGTCGTACCAGGCCGTCGTCGCGGGCAAGTTGCCGGTGTTGGTGTCGTTCCAGGTGATCGTCAGGCTTGATCCCTGGTTCACCCCGGTCGACGGGCTGACGGCCAGGTTCGCCACCTCGAGGTTCTTGACCTCGTTCGGCAGGTTGGTCAGCGCGACCGGACTCGCGGTCAGCCCGCTGTAGCTCGCGTCGGTGCTCACCGCCGGGGCGAACACGACCTGGTATGGCACGCTCCCCGCCTGGTGATCGTCGACGCCGGTGACCGTGACCGTCTGGGGCACGTTCCAGTCGGCCGTCGTGAATGTCACGCTCGCCGGTGAGACCGTGCCCTCGGACGTGTTGCTCGAGCTCAGGTTCAGGGTGACGTTGGCCGACGGCGGTGTCGCCAGCACGACCGTGAACTGGGCGATGTCACCCGCCTTGCTCGTCACCAGTCCCGAGGTCGGAGAGACCCGGATATCCGACGTGGCGCCGTCCAGGGTCAACCCGGTCGCGCCAAAGTCGGTACGCAGGGTTTTGCCGGCGGCGTATCCCAGGCCGTTGTACGTGCCGAATCCGCCCGTGCTCGAGGCGAAGGGCAGCACCAGGAACCTGTCGCCGACCTGCGGCGTGAACCCGTTTATCAGGCCCACATTCAGCGTCCCGCCGAGCGTCGCGGCCCCCGTCACGGCGAGCTGGTCGAACCCCGTGCCGGCCGTCGTGCCGCCAAGCTGGATGTTCAGGATTCCGTCACCGTACTGGGCGAACGACCCGACGATCGTCAGGGTCCCAGGATTGCCGTTGCCGGGATTGATCGTCCCGGCCGACTCGACGTTTGCCGCGATCGTGCTCGTGCCCGAAAGGCTGCTGCCCGGCAGGAGCTGCAACGTCCCGCCCGCGATGGTGCCGCTCGTGTACACGCTGACGTCGACGCGGGATAATTGCGTCGTCCCGCTCCCCATCTCGATCTGGCCGCTGTCCTCGGCGTCGATCGAATCGTTGTAGACGGCCGTGTCGGCCAGCGCGGCGAGTCCCGAGAGGTCGATCTTGCTCCCCGTGCCGTCGGCGTAAAACTGCACCCGGTTCCCGGAATCGCTGGTGATGGCTCTGAGGTCCACCACGCCGCCGCCGGTGGCATTGACGTATGAGTCGCCGTAGCCGGTGGCGCCGTCGAGGATCCGGAGCGACGGCAGCGCCAGCACGCTCTTGGCCCCGTCCGCCTGCAAGGTTCCCCCGGCCGTGAAGTCGAGGTTGGTCAGCCCCGAGAAATCGGGGCTGGCCCCATTGCTGACATAAAGCGTCGCCCGCTTGTACGTCGTGAGCTGTTTCGTATCGACGGTGGCCGTGTCGCGGATGGTCAGGTCGACGCGGCTGAGACTCGTCATCGCCGGCATCGCGACCGACGCGCCGTCGGCCGCCTCGATCGAGTCGTGGTAGGCGACCGTGCTGGCCAGCGCGGTAAGCCCCGAGAGGTCGATCTTGCTCCCTTTGCCGTCGGAATAATACTGGACGCGGTTTCCCGGATCGCTGGTCACCGCGCTGAGGTCGACCACGCCGCCGTTGGTGGCGTTGACGTACGAGTCGCCGTATCCGGTCGCGCCGTCGAGCGTCTTGAGCGCCGGCAGTGCCAGGACGCTGCCCGCGCCGTCGGCCTGCAAGGTCCCGCCCGAGTTGAAATTCAGGCTCGTCAGCCCGGAGAAATCCGGCTTGGCGCCGTTGCTGACATAAAGAGTCGCCTGGGTGTATGAGGCGAGCTGCTTCGTATCGACGGTGGCCGTGTCGCGGATGGTCAGGTCGACGCGGTCGAGGCTGATGATGTGGGGCATGGCGACCGAAGCGCCGTCGGCCGCCTCGATCGAGTCGTGATAGGCGGCCGTGCCGGCCAGCGCGGTGAGGCCCGAGAGGTCGATCTTGCTTCCCGAGCCGTCCGAATAGTATTGCACGCGATTGCCCGAATCGCTCGTGACCGCGCTCAGGTCCACCATGCCGCCGTTGGTGGCATTCACGTAGGAGTCGCCGTAGCCGGTCGCGCCGTTCATCGCCTTCAGGGCCGGCAGCGCCAGTACGCTGCCCACGCCGTCGGCCTGCAAGGTGCCGCCGGAAGTGAAATCGACCGTGGAGAGGCCCGAGAAGTCGGGGGCGGCGCCGCCGCTGACGTAGAGCGTCGCCTGCTTGAACGAGCTGATCTGCTTGGTGTCGACCTTGGACGTGTCGCGGATGGTCAGGTCGACGCGGTTGAGGCTGGTGACCAGCGGCATGAGGATTGACGCACCGTTCGCTGCCTCGATGGACGAGTTGTAGTTGGCGTCGGAGACCAGCGCCGTGAGCTTCGAGAGATCGATCTTGCTCCCCGTGCCGGTGGCGTAGAGCTGGATGCGTCCTGACGGTTGCGAGGTGACGCCCGAGAGGTTGACCTCGCTGCCGTTGTAAGCATTGATGTTGAGGTCGGAGTACCCGGTGGCGCCGGTGAGCCTGGTGATCTTGGAGAGGTCCACGGTCCCGCCGTACGCCTGGATGGTCGTGCCGGTGCCGGCGTAGCTCGTGGCCGAGGGGAAGGCCAGCGTGCCGCCGTTGGCGTAGAGGTCGAGGTTGTCGATGGTCTTGAGCCCGGAGA
>DAIDHB010000186.1 GCA_027452145.1 Planctomycetales bacterium | reverse complement strand
CTTCTCGGGCTACATCGCCGTCGACGAGCTGTATGACGGCCCCTTCTGCATCCTCTCGATCGTCGACAACCGCACCTTCAAGCGGCTGACCCACCGGGTCCTCGACCACTCCCCGACCCATCGCGACATCGCGTCGTTCCTTCGCCGATTCCGGGGCGCTTTGGAGGCCCGCGGGCTGACCCTCAGCGGGATCACGACCGACGGCTCGAAGCTGTATCCGGGGCCGATCGCCGAGGTCTTCGGCGAGATCCCGCATCAGCTCTGCACCTTCCACACCGTCCGAACGCAATCGCGCACCGGGGCCGCTCGGCGGCGATCCCTCCGGCTCGTCCCCCTCTCCACCTCCTGACCCGGTCGGGTCGGTGGGGCACGGATCCGCCGGCTCTGACTTCAGCCGGCCCAGCGGGATCACGTGGCGGATCTCCAGGGCATCCTCCCCCACGATGACCCGGTCGATGAGCAACTGCAAGATCCGTTGCTTCTCGGCCAGGGTCGCCTCGTCGAGCCGCGACCGCACCCGCTGACAGAACGCCGTCAGGTCGGCCCAGACCTCTTTGGCCGTCTGACGCTCGCGGCGCAGCCGCTGTTCCTGGTCCCGTTGGCCCGTGAGCACCACCCTCCGCCCCTGGATCTGCTCGCGGCGCCGCTTGAGCTCGTCAAGGTCGATCGCCTCGGCCTGGTAGGCATCGATCAGCCTCTGCTCCTCGCGGTCGAGCCGGCGCAGCAGGGCCTCACACTTCTGGGTCCCCGCGTCGGCGCCGGCTTCGAGCGCGTCAGCCTGCCGGGCCCTCTCCTCGAACTGCGCCGCCAGCGTGGCCGGGTCGTCGAGCAATCGCCGGACGTGGTCCCAGACGGCCGCGTCGAGATCCTCGACCCTCGTCCGGGGTTGCGGGCAGGGGCGCGACCGGTCCCGGGCCAGAGTATCATTTCAGCTACATATGTAGCAACGATGACGACGCCGTTCGCCGGCCCCGCTGCTGGTGACGCCGCACAGGGCGAAGCCGCAGGTCCGGCAGGCGAGCAGGCAGCGGAGCAGGTAGTCGTTGCGGGTGTTGTTGCGGAACGACAGGGCCGAATTGCGAGCGAGCTGCTCGCTCGCATCTTGATAGGTCGCGGCGTCGATGATAGCCGGCGCCGGGATGGCGATCCTCTCCTCGCGCGGGCGCGGCTTGCGACAGGTCGGCGTGCCCGCCCGGGGGCCGGCGGACCACGGCTTGCGCGGGGCCACCTGCGCGTACCGGTTGGCGTAGGCCGTGCCGGCGTAGAGCGGGTCGGAGAGGATCCCGTGCACGACGGCGTTGGACCAGATCCGCTTGCCGTTGCGGGGCCGCCACGGGCCGGCGGCCAGCCGCTTGATGATCTGGCGGACGGTCATCCGCTCGTCGATCAGCCAGCGGTAGAGCATCCGCACCACCGCGGCCTCGTCCTCGTCGATCTCCAGGTGCCCCGGGACGCCGTCCCGCCTGGGGACGTAGCGGTAGCCGTAGGAGCCCTGGCCGCCGATCCACTGCCCGGCCCGGGCCTTCTGCAGCTTGCCGCGGCGGAACCGCTCGGCGAGGACGGCCCGCTCGTATTCGGCGATGGCCCCCTGGATCTGGAGCAGGAGCTGGTCGTGCGGGTCGTCGGAGATCGGCCGCTCGATGAACTCGACGTCGCAGGCGGCCTTGCGGAACTCCTCCAGCAGGAGGATCTGGTAGGCGTAGCGCCGGGCGAGTCGATCGGGGCTGTAGACGCCGATGACGTCGAATAGCACTCGCGGGCGGCGTCGCGGAGGCGGTTGAGGGCGGGGCGGTCGAGCCGCGTGCCCGAATAGCCCTCGTCGATGTAGACATGATCGGCCTTGAGTTCGTGGCCGTGCGCGGCCGCCCAGCGCCGCAGGGCGTCGAGCTGGCTGTCGATCGTCTGGTCACGCCCCTGCCTCTCGGTCGAGACGCGGGCGTAGATCGCGGCTCTCATGGTCTTCACTCCGATCTCGCGATAAATTATTCAAATGAAGGAATGACGGCGAACCGAGCAGGATCTCGAAGGCCTGCGCGAGTCGCCTGGGCCTGTCACGACGGGGGACGAAGGTGGAATGGATGACCCATCCCGGGGGTCGAGTCTGACGAGGTTGCCGGCGCATGGGTGTGACCTCCCAGGGAGGCCACGATGGCCGGCCTATTCGGCGTCAGGCCAGGTGCGATTCGTGAGGTGGGGGATGAAGCGGCGGGTCGAGGACCTGAACAGGATGACAATGGTTGTCCACAGCGTACCGATTGCGTTCGGACGGTGCATATCCTCCGCGAGGTGACCAAGGCGATCCTCTCGGCCGTGGCCCAGGAGCGCAAGCGGCTCGCCGCCGCGGCGCCGAAGCTGCCGCGGGGCCGCCCGCGAGCCACGAGGGCCGCACGGCTCGCGGCCCGGCGCAAGAAGCGGATCA
>DAIDHB010000185.1 GCA_027452145.1 Planctomycetales bacterium | reverse complement strand
AGCACGGCCTATTACATCGGCGGCATCGTCGAGGGGCAGATCGGCAAGGCGGCGCCCTGGTTCATCCTGGCCGTGATGATGTTCAGCTACGGGGTGCGGAGCGTCTACATCGAGAGCTGCGCCATGTTCGTGCGCGGCGGGGTCTACCGGATCGTCAAGGAGGCGATGGGGAGCGTGCCCGCGCGGCTCGCGGTCTCGGCGCTGTTGTTCGACTACATCCTGACCGGGCCGATCAGCGCGGTCACCGCCGGTCAGTACATCATCGGGCTGATCAACGACCTCTTCACGCTGGGCGAGAATAGCGAGCTGATCCTGCACAAGAACGCCATCTCGGCGGCCATGGCCATCGGCGTGACGTTCTATTTCTGGAGGGTCAACACCAAGGGCATCCACGAGTCGAGCGACCGCGCCCTGAAGATCATGGGGGCGACCACCGTGATGGGGGTCATCATGATCGGCTGGTGCCTCGTGACGATCGCCGTGGACCCCGACAAGCGGAGTATCCCCTGGCCGCCCGTTCCCGATTTCTCGCCCAAGGTCACCGCCCAGGGCGAGCCGATCCTCGACCCCTTCAACAAGCAGGTCGACCCGCTCGGCTTCGTCCGCGAGACGAGGCTCGCCGAGTCGCTGCGGCCCGAGAACATCCACGGCCACTGGCTGAGCCTGATCGGACTGATCGGGATCATCATGTCGTTCGGGCACTCGATCCTGGCGATGAGCGGCGAGGAGACGCTGGCCCAGGTGTACCGCGAGGTCGAGAGCCCCAAGCTCAGGAACTTCAAGCGCGCCGCGCTCGTCGTGTTCCTGTACAGCCTGCTGTTCACGTCGCTGATCAGCTTCTTCGCCGTGATGATCATCCCCGACAACGTGCGGATGTCGGTCTATAAAGACAACCTGATCGGCGGCCTGGCCATGAACGTGGTCGGTCCGCCGTGGGCCAAGCTGACCCTGAATGCGCTGGTCGTCGTGGTCGGCTCGCTGATCCTCTCGGGTGCCGTCAACACGGCGATCGTGGGCTCGAACGGCGTGCTGAACCGCGTCTCCGAGGACGGCGTGCTGCCCGACTGGTTCCTCCGGCCGCACCCGCGCTTTGGCACGACCTCGCGGCTGATCAACCTGGTCTGCACGCTCCAGATCGTCACGATCCTCGCCAGCCGGGGCGACGTGCTGACGCTGGGCGAGGCCTATGCCTTCGGCGTCGTGTGGAGCTTTGTCTTCATGTCGATGTCGATGCTGGTGCTCCGCTTCAAGCGGCCCGAGCCCCGCGAGTACGAGGTGCCATTTAACATCCGGGTCGGTCGATTCGACATCCCGGTCGGCATGACGCTGATCTTCCTCGGGCTGGCCACCGCGGCGGTCTCGAACCTGCTGACCAAGGAGGTCGCCACGGTCTCGGGAATCGCCTTCACCGCGGGCTTCTTCGCGCTGTTCTGGATCAGCGAGCACGCGCATCGCCGCCGCGTCGGGACCGCGGCCGACCAGCACGAGCACCTCGAGCATTTCAACCAGAAGCAGACCGACCAGCTCAGCGTGCAGTCGCTCAGCCTGACCAGGCCGTTCCGCAAGCTGGTCGCGATCCGATCGCCCTATAACCTGAAGATGCTCGAGCGCTGCCTCGCCGAGACCGATCCCGAGACGACCGAGGTCGTCGTGATGACGGCCTCGGTCCTGCCGCAGGGCTCCAGCGACCTGACGCCGACGATCAACGAGCAGGACCGCCAGCTCCTGACGGCCGTGGTCAACCTGGCCGAGCATGCCGGCAAGCCGGTCAAGCCGGTGATCGTCCCGACGAACGAGCCGTTCTTCGCCCTCGTCCAGACGGCGATCACCATCGGCGCCCAGGAGCTGATCATGGGCCAGTCGAACAAGTATCGCCCCGAGGACCAGCTCGACATCGTGGCGCTCTACTGGTTCAACGTCTGCGGGGCGAAGCCCGAGCCGATCTCGATCCGCGTGCTGGGCAAGGACCGCGACGCCCGGCTCGATATTGCCGGCGGCAGCCAGATCCCCAAGGCCGGCACCGGCTCGGCCGAGGCGGCGCGGATCCTCGCCGAGCTGCGCAAGAGCTGGCACGGGGTCGAGCGACTACTTTTGGCCTACGACGGCAGCCCGCTCTCCGCCGATTTCCTCGACACCGTCATGAGCTTCCTCGACCCGGCGATCGAGGTCACGCTGATCGACGTCGTCGAGCCCGAGGCGTCGAACGACGGCATCGACTCCGCCGAGGAGGCCCGCGACCTGCTGGGCCGGGCGGTCGACCGGGCTCGCGAGCTGGGCCGGGTCGTCGAGCATCGGCTCGCCCACGGCGAGGCCGGGCCGGAGATCGTCCGCGCGGCCGTCGAGGGGAAGTTCGACGCGATCTTCATGAGCCTGCGCGGCGTCTATCGCCGGGGGGATACCACGGCGCTGGCGTCCAACACCCGGTATGTCCTCGAGAACGCCCCCTGCCGCGTCATCCTCGGGTTTGCGCCCAAGTCGATCCCGTCGCTGTCCCCGAGCACCTAGCGCCGGGCCGCTGCGGGGTGTCACGTTACTTCACGAGGCGAGGCCGTCGCCGACGCAAGGAAGGGCGAAGCTCCCGCCGAGCCGGGATGACGCGTCGCTCGCTCAGAGTCGGTGCCGGGAGGACTCGGAGCCCCCGTCAGGGG
>DAIDHB010000184.1 GCA_027452145.1 Planctomycetales bacterium | reverse complement strand
GTAGATGCCGCCGCCGTAGTAGGAGGCCGAGTTGTGGTCGAGGGTGGAGTCGGAGACGTTTAGCGTGCTGGCGTAGTAGTTGAAGATGCCGCCGCCGTAGGTGGAGGCCGAGTTGTGGCCGAGGGTGGAGTCGGAGACGTTTAGCTTGCCGGCGTTGTAGATGCCGCCGCCATAGGTGGCCCTGCCATCCGAGATCGTCAGGTGCGCCAGCGTGGCCGTCACCCCGCTGGTGACCTGGAAGACTCCGACGGCGTTGCCGCCGCTGACCCTCAGCAGGCTCGCGCCGGGACCATTGACGACTTCTGGCCCCGCGGTCTCGTAGAGGTTCAAAGAGCCGAGGCTCGGAGACAGGGTGATGGTCCGCGGCGTGGCGAAGACCGTCGGGTCGAACTGGATCACGCTGCCGCTGGGGTTCGCGTTGTTGTCGGCCTGGTTGATGACATATCGCAGGTCGCCCGTGTAGGCGTCGGTGCCCTGGCCCGCCGATGTCGGGCCGGCGTCGGTCGGCAGGTTGACCGTGTAGAGCGTGGCGGCGAGCAGCAACCGGTCCTCCAGGCCCTCCGGTGTCCACGACCGGCGGGTGCGCCGCAGGGCCGCTGGTTTCCGATCGTGCCGGGAGGTCCGGGCGGACAGGACGCGGGAAAACGGGCGAGAGAAGGTGCGCGACATGGTCGGTGGCTCCCATCTGATGGTTCAGAGTGAGGGGAGCTTTTCGGCCGCGGTGGGTAGGAGCGAAATCCTGGGGCAGGACCAGCGAGCCACGACCGACCGGGTCGCCTCGTCGGCCTTCGTCTGGTAGGGGGAGGCTGGGGGCCGGCGCCTTCATACCGAGGAGGAGCCGGGTTGCCAGGGCACTCGCAACGTCGCTCACCACGCGCAACGAAAAGCCCCGCTCGTGCAAGCGATCGCACGACGGGGCCGTCATAACCCAATTTTACCCGTCCCTCGCGAACGGGCAGCTTGACTTGCATCTTCTCTTGTCGGCAGAAGCCTGTCAAGAGTCGAGAATAAAAATATTTTTGAAAAAGGCACCCGTAGCGAACGAAATGGTCCTGCCGGTTCGCGGTTTCGTACTCAAATATCGACACTTCTCGCCGAACACCGACTGGCTCGGCCAAACACCGGAGGACGCAAAGGGGTCGGGACCCGGAGGAGGCAAAGGGGTCGGAACCGAATCAAGGGGTCGGAACCCGAATCGACAGTTGCCAGACGTGCCGGCTGGCCGATCTGACCCGCCCATCCGATCCCGCGCCGCCGCCGGCCGCATCCGGCCCGGGACATCATCCTGACCCGACGGCCGAACGGGTGACGCGAAGCGGGCCCGACCCGCGCACCTGGAGTCCCCCAATTCGTCGACCCCATCCGGTCCCGGCCGCCGATCGCCCGGGCCGATCGCGGGCCGGACCGGGCGACGCCGGGAGGCCGGGTTGCGACAGGTGCGGGGGTTTCGGCCGGCCGATCCGTTGAGGATCGGGCGGGGGCTGGTCGGTTCTGCGGGAAAGCCAGGCGACGCGGCAGCGAGCACGCCCGCGTGCACCGACCGACAAGGTCTGCCCCGTCGGCAGATTTGCTCCATCTTCCGCGATCGTCATGCCGATGTAGATCGGGCCGAGGAGTGAGGCCCTGCCGATCGGTCCAGGCGAAGGGAGGTCGCCATGAAGCTGCGCATTCTCTGTGGCCTGTTGCTCATCTCAATGACGGGCTGCCACTCGTCGAATACCTACATCATGCGTTACTGGACAACCGAGCCACACGACCCGTTCGCTCGGCAGTCGTCGCAGGCCGGTGAACCCGGGACGCAGGCGGCGGAACCCGGGAGCGGCGACGACGTCGGGGCGTTCCGGCAGTCGCACATGATCAGAAATAACATGCAATAACATCACGATGATAAGCGGGTCGATTCTGCGGGCGATCCGGAAGCTCGCGGATCGAGTCTCCGGCACTGGAGTGGGCCGGTCGGCTTCGGCCGCGTGGGGCTCGCTCGCTGGTTCCGTCATTCGCCCGGGCGCTGGCCCACGACGATGGGGACATAGCCGGTCTCCATCCCGGCCGGCGGGGTCACGATCAGGGCCGGGTCCAGCCGGACCAGCGAGCCGGCGGTGGGCGGCGGCATGTAGTCGCGATCGATGGTCCAGCGCGCGTGGATCGCGGCGACCAGCTTCTGGAGGCGCTCCCTCGTCGCCTCGTCCCAGTGATATTGCTGGAACACCGGTTGATCGATGAAGCGATACCAGGCGTAGGTGACCCGGGATCCGTCGACCAGGGTGACGGTCGTGGTCGCGGTCGCCGGCCCGGGGGTTTTCCACGCGGCGGTGGTGGGCGTGATGTAGGCGGCTCCCTTCTTCGCCGTGCGGAAGGAACCGGTGGACAGGCCGGTCTCGGGGGGCACCTCACCGCGAGGGATGGGGATGCGCCTGTCGCCATCGTGCCGGAAGTATTCGGGGAAATCCCCCGCGCGGGCGATCGCGCTTTGGGACCATTCCATGCCCCATCGGTTGCCAGGGAAGACCCGGGTCGAGCAGATCGCCTCGACGCCCGTGATCGGTTTGCCGCCCTGGTCGTAGCGCGTGGGGCCTGTGGTCAGGGCGGGCTTCCAGGCACCAGCGGGATCGAACGAGCCCGTGCACGGCACGCCCTCGTCGCGCCAGCGCTTGATCGCATCATACAGCGCCGATCGGGAGAAATAGGTCACGTCCTGCACCAGGACCGCCTTGCCCGCGTCATCGACCGGGAAGTGCAGCCGGGGGATCCGGGAGTAGACCGTGCCTTTGGCGTCGCGGGCCTCGAGGCGAGGCACCGTGTTGATCTCGATCGCGCCGCCGCCCACCACACCGGGACGGGCATCGAGCCCCCGTCCGTGCAGGAACGGCTCGTGGAAGAGGGCGCCGATCTTGCTCCAGGTCTGCGGTACGTAGAAGGCGATCGGGCCCTTGAAGTTGTCGGCGCCCAGGAAGCAGGTCCAGCTCTGGTCGCCGGTCGGCGGATCCCCGGAGGTCGGGGCCGTGAACGGCAGCGCCAGCCAGGCGTAGCCCAGGAACTGGCCGTCGTGGGCGTCGTGGAACGTCAGTCCGTCCGGAGGGATGAGGAGGCGGTTGCTGAGCTGCGCGATCCCCAGGCGGTTGTCGGGCAGGGCGTTGTTGTCGTAGAAGAACGACCAACCCGGCGAGCCGATCTCGTAGTCGTAGCACTGGGGCGTCGCGTTCATGCTGAACTTCGGCCAGCCGTAGCGGAAATGGTTGCCCGCCCAGTAGCCCAGCCCACCCTCCACGGTCTGGAAGACACTGCTCCAGGTAGGCCCGCGCTCCTTCCACTTGCGGGCCAGTGTGCCCACCGGGGCCAGCGGCCGATCCTTGTTGTCCGAGTTATCGGGCAGGATCCAGCAGCCCGGCAGGCCGATCTGGAAACCCGCCAGCGGCTGGTCGATCAGCGCCCATACGGCCGAGTAGAACCCGATCCCGGCGTTGTATTGCGACCGGTCGGGGCTGGCTTTTGTGCGGTAGTGAATATATCCATGCAAGCCATCCGAATGGGTGGTGACGGCGGGCGCTGGCGCGGGCGCCTGCGCCACGGCGAGGCCCGGCCAGAAGGCCGCCATCAGGGCAGCCAGTGACAGGACGTGGCGCGGTCGTGCGAAGGACAGGATGTACTCAACGGCGAACGGCATGGGGTGTCGTACTCCACGGAACCTGACGGGGTCGCAAACGCTGTCCCGAAAGCGGCCCTGGTGGTCTTGTAGGGTGGGTGAAACCCACCTTCTGCCACGGCTTTCCCTCGGTGGGTTTCACCCACCCGACAACCGCCGATCCGGCCTTCCGGGGAGGCTCTCAAGGCTTGTTGCGGTCCGGCTGAAGATTCACCATCGCCTCGGCGAAGGCCTTGCCGATCGGCGCGAGGATCCTGGCGGCGCCGAGATAATGGTAGCCGCCGTTGGAGATTCCCTTCATTCGCTTCAACTCCTCGGGCGTGAAGCTCTCGGTCATGGCCTTCTTGCGGGCTTCCTCTCGTGCAGCCTGGCTCAGGCCGGGATGCTTTTTGGCCTCCTGATTGATCCTCGTCTCGATTCGCTCGCGCCGTTCTTGCAGTGCGTCCAGGTCGTCGTCCCAGTACGGTGCGGTCTGCACGGCCACCACGGTGCCGCGGAACTCGGGGAGCGACGCCGGCGCGGCCTGGGCCTGGCGGAAAAGCGACTGGGGCGGCTTCTCGCCTTCCTTGATGCCGCCGATCCCCATGACCCCGATCACGAAGGGCATCCGGGGCGCCGACAGATCCTTGCGCACGTCGCGGATGAACTGCGCGAGCAGTTGGCGGTAGGGGTCATATCCGCCGGGCTTGCTCCGGTCGTGGTACGTCCAGTCGTCGATCATGTCGTTGAACCCCTGGAACCAGACGAAGCCGGCCAGCTCGTAGCCCTGGCTCGGGTCGTAATCCGGCACCACCCGCTTGATGTCGGCGAGCACCTTGCGCACGTGCTCGATCATGTGACGATAGAACACGCCGCCGTTCTGATGGGCTTTGGCCGCCTCCTGCTCCGGGTCGAGGCCGCGCTTCTTCCACTGGCTCAGGGTGTATTCGTTGAAGGTCTCGCGCCCGGCGCCGGGCGGTCGGAAATCGGTGTGCAGGTTCCTGCCGCCCCAGGAGGTCTTGATGATCAGGATGGGCTCGCCCAGGGCTTTCTCCATGTACAGGCCGAACGTGAACTCGGGGCCGATCTTCTCGGGCGAGGCGCCGAATCCGGCCGTCAGCCTGCCCTTCTGCTCGATGACATCCGACCAGCCGTCGCCGGCGCACCCGACGGACGAGATCCAGACCTTCTCGCAGACCCGGGGCGTGCCGTCGGGATGGCGCATCTCCCTGAGGAGCGGCGCCGTCCTCGGATCATCGGCCAGGGAATCCAGCGTCGAGACGTTCGCATGCCCCTGCATGTTCGACTGGCCGGCGAGGATGAAGATCTTCAGCGGCCCGGCCGTTGCCTGGCCGGCGGACCCCGCCATCAGGCCGAGGATCACCGCGGTCGTCCTGAGCGTCATACCAGGTCTCGGGCTTCTCATCACCTACCTGCGCTTTCCGCAATCTGGGGATCTGGCGGCGCGGCCGGCCCGTGCCGCACGACGGCGGGACCACTCGGCCTCGTCCCAGGGACGAAGCCGGCGACCAGCCATCTTCGCGGCGGGGCGCCCCGTACGCCAGTGGTTACCCCGGCGCGACGCGGCCCGATCGGAGCCCGGAGATTCACGAACAAATCCGCTGAATTTAAAATTAAGTGCTTCGTAACCGGAGTTCACACATCCATGACTCCGAATTCCACGAGAGAAGACATGGGTGTGCGATCCCGCGCAGCGGCCCGACTTCGTGACTGGACCACAGGACCGATTGCGTCCTGCCGGGGTCGGGAACCTCCGTGAAAGACCCAGGGATTCTCGGCTTCGGAGGGATGTACCCTGTCTGCATGCGAGTTGGCCCACTTTTCCGATTCCAACAAAAAATTCATGAGCTGGCGCATGAGGCGGGATTATAGTGTTGGCGTCCGAGATCACGGCGTCGTGACCGGACCGATCCTCCCCGTGAGTCCGCGCGGGCGGAGCGTGGGCGAATCCGCTTCGCCGGGACGCATCCTCCCGCGAGTCTGGAGGCTTGTTGACCCATGTTGCGAGAACGACGTGCGTTCACCCTGATCGAGCTTCTGGTCGTCATCGCGATCATCGCCGTGTTGATCGCGCTCCTGTTGCCGGCCGTGCAGGCGGCGCGCGAGGCGGCCCGTCGGATCCAGTGCACGAACAACCTGAAGCAGGTCGGCCTCGGCCTGGCCAATTACGAGTCGGCGAACGGCAGCTTTCCGATCGCGCTGGTCTTCGGCGTCGGCGTCGGGCCCTGCAAGAGCCCGGGCTTCGGCCGGGGGTGCCAGAATACCCCCTGGTTTCTCCTGATGCTCCCCTACATCGAGCAGGCGCCGCTCTACAATTCCTTCAATGCGTCGATTGGGATCGAGGGGCCTCCGATCGGCTCGGCGCCGCTGGGCGGTTTCGTCGTCAACAGCACGGTGTTCACGACCCTGATCGCCTCGTTCCAGTGCCCGAGCGACAACCAGACCTCGTTCAGCCTGGCGTCTCTCAGCACGGCGACCGGGGGAGCGATCCCGGCCTACCCGTATTCGCCGACCAAGGGGAATTACGGGATCAACTTCGGCAACACGGATTACGGCCAGGTGGCCTTCGGGCTCTATCCGGCCCTGTATCGTCAGGCCCCGTTCGGGAGCAACACGAGCGGGACGGGACCGATGACGGTCCGGGTGGCCTCGGTGACCGACGGGATGAGCAACACCCACTTCCTCTCCGAGATCCTCCAGGGGGCGTACGACGACTCGCGGGGAACCGTGTGGTTCGACGACCCCGGCGACGGGTCGTACACGACGCGGTTCACGCCCAACGGCACGCGGGACTACCTGAACAGCGGGGTCAACATGGACGTCGTCGCCGGCTTCGTGACGGGCCCGGGCCATAGCCCGCCGCAGCCCGGCGAGCTCTGCGACAGCATGCCCGTGCAGGGACTCGCCTGCTTCAACTCGGCGTCGGAGGGGGCGGCCTTCAACGGGTCGCGCAGCCGGCACCCCGGCGGCGTCAACACCCTGTTCGGCGACGGCTCGGTCCACTACATCAAGAGCACGATCAACCCACTGACGTGGGTCGGCCTCGGCACCATCAACGGCGGCGAGGTCATCAGCGCCGACTCCTACTGATCCGGGTTCATCACGGATTCCCCCGGGCGCTTCCGCTCACCGTCACCGCCTGCGGCGATAGGCGACGAACGAGGTCGTCTCGCGGGTGGTGACGGCGCCGCCGACGGTCTGGACCTGGTCGCGCGACATCAGCGAGCCGACCGGCTCCCAGCCCTGGGCGGCGTGCTGGTTCAGGGCCTTTTCGAACGCCGACGCCCGGCGCTCGTCGGTCAGGCGCTCGCCGGGGTTGTAGGTGAAGACCCCGACCCGGTATTCCCACTCGGCATCGCGTGCCTTCTGGGCGGATGCCTCGGGCGGCCGGAGGGTCGAACCCAGTCCCAGTCCCAGGCCCAGGAATCCGCCGACGATCAGCCCGGCCCCGAGTGAGCGCCTCATGGTGTCCTCCTTCGCGTTCGATCATGCCAGCCCGACGGGTTGATGCTCCGTTGAGGATATCCCGTCCCGCGTCCCCCGTCGCCTCGAAAAGCGACCGCCGGCGATGATCGCGGCCGGCACCGCGATCAGGCAGGCACCCCTGAACCAGGCCGGATAGGGGAGCATCGCGAGATTCAGGGCCAGGCCCGCCAGCAGCAACAGCCCGACGAAGCCGGCGGAATACCGGCTCCCGATCCGCCCCGCGACCCACGTGCCGGCCAGCGCGGCCGCGGCCCACATGGGGACGACCGACGCCAGGATCCACCGGGGGTAGCCCTCGACGTGCCGGCAGATGGCTTCGGAGGTTTGCTCGACGCCCGCGGGAAAGGGATGGACCACGCTACTGTAGGCCTCGACCCCGATGATCAGCAGGAATGCGAGGAGGAAACCGAGGAAAACGCCGGAGAGATTCAGCAATATCCTTTTCATCATTCGCGAGACTCCAGGCTGGGCGACGTCTCAACTCACCCGTACGGGCCGAGCATATTAGCCCGGGAAGACGCCGCGGGGAATCGCGAAGGCCTCTCGCCGGAGACAATCCTGGAAACCACGAATGGCACGAATGCCACGAATGAAGACAGGGAGACGATTGCTCCCCATTCGTGCCCTTCGTGCGATTCGTGGTCGAGCCGCGTGCTCCGGCTCGCTCCGGCAGACGATGGGAGTCAGGTGCCTGGAGCGATTCCGGTTCGACTGGCGCAAGATGTCCGACGGCGATTCCTCGGGCTCGCGCAAAGGACAACCCGACGCGCCGGCACATGGTAGGGGGGTCTACCGTGGCCGACGCGCCGGGCTGTTGTCCGGGGGCATCGATTCCGGACAGGAGGTGCTTCCGTGGCGATTCGGGACGCGAGCGATACCATCTCCGGCCCGGCCGAGTCCGGCCCCCTCATCCGGCCGGGAGAGCGGGCCGATGAGGGGCCCGCGGGCTCGGACCGGGGCTCAGGACTGCCCCGGCTTGTCGATGCTGCTGACGTCGTTCGGGGTGGTGTCGCCGGCCGTGGGGTCGGTGCTGTTCTTCTCGGCGACCGTGTCGCTGCTGCGCTCGACGCCGGTGCTCTTGTCGAGCGGGTTCTTCCGGTCCACCGACGTGGTGTCGTGGAAGGTCCTCACATGGGCCGGCCCGTGGACCTTGTGCAGGGCCGCGGCCACGTGGCCCAGCCCGCCGATGTGAGAAGGAGCGTTCCGAATCTCCAGCGACTCGATGCGAAAGGCCCGACGGCTGCGGCGAATTCGTGCGTTCATTGTTGTGTTCCTGATGTCTGGGGTGGAGTGTGACGCCTCCACCAGGCTCATCGCGCCGACGGGTCGACGGCGCGCGCCGATCACCGCGCTTTTCCCGGATAGCGAACCGGACAGCCGACGGGCGCGAGGTCGCATCGATTGTTCCCATCGGGAAATGTCCACTTGACTGCCGGGGAATGCCCGGCTAATAATTGAACCGGTTGTTCGGCTCGCGACGGGCCAGACGACCGACCAGGCTAGGGAGGCCCGGTCACCCGCCATCGCGGGTGAGCGGGCATTTTTTTTGGTCAGCGGTCGTCCGGAGGGGGAACTCCGGAAAGCCGCGAACGCTGCCGCAGTTCGAAGAAGACGGGCCCCCAGGGCCGAGGCGAGGCAGCGTCGCCCAACAGGGACGGAATCCGACGAGACTAAGGGATCGGCCGTCGACGGGTATCCGACGGCCGACTCGCGCGATGATCGACCGCCAGGAGGCTCGCTGATGAGATCGCGTGCTCGAGTGGCCTTGCGACCGGGGATGGACGGCCCAGTCGGATACAACTTGCTGGAGTGCCGGCGACTGCTGAGCGCGGTCGTGGCGTCCGTCGAGGCCGACACCGCCGCCCGCGCGGCTTCGGACGCCGCGGCGAAGGACGCCTCGCAGACCGATGCGAGCCCCGTTGTCAGCTCGGCGGCATCGGATAGCGCGACGGGGGACGCCTCGCAGACCAATGCGAGCCCCGTCGTCAGCTCGGCGGCATCGGATAGCGCGACGGGGGACGCCTCGCAGACCGATGCGAGCCCCGTCGTCAGTTCGGCAACGCCATCGGCCACGACCCCGATGGCCGCCGATCCGACCGCTGAGACGTCCGATGGCACCGTCTCGCCGGGGTTCGCCGCGGCGAACGCCGCTCAGACCGACTCCGCCGAGGCGGTGGAGCACGCCCAGACGGTGGCCAGCCTGGTGAGCACCTCTGGCATCACGAGCGGCAGGATAGCGGCCTCGACCCTCGACGCGGCCGAGCAGACGGCCGGCGAGGAGCCGACGACCGGGCCGACCGCGGATCTCTCCGCGCCCGACCACTCGGCCCTGGGCGTGGTGGCCTCGCCCGGCGGCACGGCCGACGGGCCGAACCTGGACGCCTCGTCGGCCCTGGCCTCGCTGGCAACGGCGGGGACCGCGACGGGCGCCGGCACGGCGGGCCGCGCGACCGGCGACGGGCCCCAGGCGGCCGCGGTCTCCACAGATGGGTCGCTCCTGGCCGACGCCGCGGCGGCGGCCAACCTCGGCCCTGCCGCAACCGCAACGGGCACGACCTACCACAACGCCGAAGGGCCCGGCGGGGATGTCGTCCACGAGGACCACGATGGCGCCGCCGCCGTCGAGACCGGATCGACGGAGGCAACATCTTCGGCCGCGGAACCCTCGCCCCGATGCGCCGACCTGCTGACCGAGTTCCTGCCCTTCGACCGCGCCGCGCTCGACCAGGCCATCGACCGCTTCCTGTCGCCGCTCGAGGACCTGGGGGCCGAGCTGGCCGCCTGGCAGCCGCCGGCCGGGCTGGTCCCGGCCACGGCGATCGTCGCCGGAGCCGCCCTCGTGGCCGAGGTGGCCCGGCGCCGGGCCGCAGGCGACGCTCCCGCGGTCGTGGCGATCGCTGCGACCGCGCAATCCGGCGACGAGCTCGTCCGCTTCCCCGGCTATCCCTGGGCGTGGAGCATCCGCAAATCATGAACACACCATCACTCGACACCCTGCTCGAGAAGCTCGCCAGCGGCGAGCCCGAGGCCGCCGAGCGGGTCTTCCGCGACTACGAGCCGTTCCTCCGCGCGATGGTGCGCCGGCGGCTGACGCCGATGCTCCGCGCCAAGTTCGACTCGATGGACGTGGTGCAATCGGTCTGGGCCGACGTCCTCCAGGGGTATCGCGAATCCGGCTGGAAATTCACCGACCAGGAGCACCTGCGGGCGTTCCTGGCGCGGGTGACCTACAACCACTTCGCCACCCACTGCCGGCGAAACCGCGCGGCGCTCGAGCGCGAGCAGGCCGTGCACGAGGGGGAGTGGCCCGCCGAGCCGCCCGCCGCCCAGCCCAGGCCCAGCCAGGTCGCCCAGGCCGGCGAGCTCTGGGCGACGCTCGTCGACCTCTGCCCTCCGGCCCACCGCCAGATCCTCGAGCTCAAGGGCCAGGGCGCCGGCCTCGCCGAGATCGCCGAGCGCACCGGGCTCCACGAATCCAGCGTGCGGCGGATCCTCTACGACCTGGCCAAGCGCCTGGCCGCCGCCCGCGGCGGGGCGTGACCCCGGCTGAAGTACCGGACTCAACCGCGAAAAACGCGAAACACGAGACAGCGTGCCGATTTCATCCACCATCGGCGCTCTTACAGGTTGTCGTGATGAAATCCCGAGCATTTTTTCGTGTGATTTCGTGTTTTTCGTGGTTCATTCTTCGTCTTGAACGCAAACAGTAATGGCCGCCGAAATACGGAACCACGAAAAACACGAAATCGCACGAAAAAGACGGGGACTCGATCCGGCGGTGAGTTCGATCCTCGCCCTATTCCTTGTTCGCGTTTTTCGCGGTTGACTCTGGGGCTCGGTTCCGGTTCTTCGCGGTGAATTCCGGGACTCTCAGGAACGCCGAGGGCCGATCGATGTCGACCGACTACTCCCTGAGCGTGCCGGCCGGCGCCTTCTCCGCCGAGAGTCTGGGCGGACCCTCCGGCTTCCCGTTTCCCGAGCCGCCCGCCTCGTCGGTGACCCGGCACGTCGAGGCGATGGTCGACTCCTGGCGGCGGGGCGAGCGCACGCGCGCCGAGGACATCCTGGCCCGGCATCCCGAGCTCGACGACGACGCGGCGATCCGGCTGATTTTTGAGGAATATAACCTCAGCCGAGACGCCGGGCTGGATGTCTCCCCCTCCGAGATCGCCCGCCGGTTTCCGCGCTGGGGCGCCGAGCTCGCGCTGTTACTCGACTGCCAGCGGCTGCTCGACTCAGCGCCGGCGCGCGTCGAGTTCCCGCGCGTCGGCGAGGTCGTCGCGGGCTTCCGGCTGCTGGCCGAGCTGGGCCGGGGGGCGGCGGGCCGCGTGTACCTGGCGGCGCAGCCCTCGCTCGGCGATCGCCGGGTCGCGGTGAAGATCACGGCCGGCGATCGCGACGAGCACCTCTCGCTCGCCCGGCTCCAGCACATGAACGTGGTCCCGCTCTACTCCGAGCACCGCCTGCGCGACCGGAACCTCCAGGTGCTCTGCATGCCGTTCCTGGGCGGCGCGACGCTCGCCCAGGTCCTCGAGTCGCTCGAGCCGGTGCCCGTCGCGGAGCGGACCGGCGCGCAAATCGTCGCGGCGATCGACCGCGCCGGGGCCCGGCGGAACTGCGACCTGCCGCCCGACGGGCCGTTCCGCCGGTACATCGCCCGCGCCGGGTACGTCGAGGCGGTCGTCTCGATCGGCGCCGCGCTGGCCGACGGGCTGCATTACGCCCACGAGCGCGACCTCGTGCACATGGACGTCAAGCCGTCGAACGTGCTGCTGGCCGGCGACGGGCAGCCGATGCTGCTGGATTTCCACCTGGCGCGCAGCCCGATCCGGCCCGAGAGCCCGCCCCCGGCCTGGATGGGCGGGACCCTGAAGTTCATGGCGCCCGAGCAGCGCCGCGCGATGGAGGCCGTGCGCGCGAACCGCCCGATCCGCGAGCCGGTGGACGGCCGCGCCGACGTCTACTCGCTGGGCATGCTGCTGTACCACGCACTCGGCGGGCCGGTGACGGAGTCGGAATCGGGCGACGAGCCCCGGCCGCCCCTGGAGCGGTGCAACCGGCGGGTCTCGCCCGGGTTGTCCGACATCATTCACAAGTGCCTGTGCGGCGATCCGGCGCGACGGTATCGGGACGCGGCGTCGCTGGCGGCCGACCTGCGGCGGCACCTGGCCGACCTGCCGCTTTCCGGCGTGCCCAATCGGAGCTGGCGCGAGCGGTGGACGAAGTGGCGTCGGCGCCATCCCGGGGCGCTGGGCCGCCGCGCGGTCGTCCTGCTGGTGCTCCTCGCCGGCCTCGCCGCGCCGGCGGCCAGCCTGGGCATCGTCTATTTTCAACGAGTCGACGCCGCCACCGCGTCGCTGGCCCGCGGGCGCGAGCTGCTGGCGCGGCACGACGAGGCCGCGGCCGCCTCGGAGCTCCAGCGCGGGCTGGCGGCCGTCGGCCGCTTTCCCGGCCTCGACGGCCCGCGCCGCGAGCTGATCGCGGCGCTCGCACGGGCGCGGCGAGGGCTACGCATCGGCGAGCTGCACGCGCTCGCCGAGACGATCCGCTTCCGCTACGGGCTCGCGCCGCCGCCCGCCGACGAGGCGCCGGCGCTCGTCCGCCTGGGCCGACGAACGTGGGAGGCGAGGGCGACGCTCCTCCGCGACGACGTGGGCACCGCCGGCGGCCCGAACGGCCCGCGGCTCGACCCAGTCCTGCGGACCGACCTGCTCGACCTCGTCGTGCTCTGGGCGGATCTGCGCGTGCGTTATGCCGCGCCCGGCGAGTTAGGCTCGGCCCGGCGCGAGGCTGTTGCCGTATTGACCGAGGCGGCGGCGACCCTTGGCCCTGGCCCCGCCCTCGTGCGCGATCGGCGAGCGAATATCCTTGCGCTCGGCATCGAGCCCGATCCGACCGGCGCGGCCGAGCCCTCCCCGCGCACCGCCTGGGAGTTCTACGACCTCGGGCGCGCCGAGCTCCGCGCGGGGCACCCCGAGCGCGCCGCGGAGCACTTTCGCCAGGGGCTGAAGCTCCGCCCGCAGGATTTCTGGCTGAATTTCTACGACGGCCTGTGCGGCTACCGGCTCGGGCGGTTCGACGACGCCGCGGAGGCCTTCCGCGTCTGCATCGCGCTGGCGCCCGACTCGGCCGAGTGCTACCACAACCGCGCCCTGGCCTACCAGGCCCAGGACGCGCTCGAGCTCGCCCTGGCCGACTACGATCGCGCGCTGGAGCTCAACCCGAATCTGCCGGACGCGCGGCTCAACCGCGGGATCGTCGCGTTCCGCCTGGGCCGGCTGGATGCCGCGCTCGCCGACCTCGAGCGTGCCGCCCGCACCGCGACGAGCCAGGCGACCGTCGACCTCGCCCGCGAGAACCTCGCGCTCGTCCGCCGCGCCCGCGCCGATCGCCGATCCGGGCCCCTTGCCCCGCGCGCCGTCCGACCCGGCGCGTAACGACACCGGCCGGCCGTCCGGCCGGTTCGCCTCGTCTTCATCTCGCCTTCACGCTTTCCGCCCCGATGGCCCCGGATTTGCCACAGAAATCGGGGCCGCTCGAGGCGGCCTCGGCGGTCAACCGGACGAGAAGACGATCAGAACGGATTGCCCCGCGACCCGTGGCCGCGAGATCGGTGCGCGCGGCAGGGAGGTCGGCACGGAGTTACGAGCCCGGTCGAATCCGCACGTCGGACCCCTCTGGCCGCGAGGACAGCCCCCGGGATAACCCCCGGGTCGAATCGGGCCGGAAGCCCGAACCATCCCACCCCGGAATTCACACACGCTCATGAGTTCGATCATGGTGCGCGCCGGAGGCGCGCTCGCGGACCCATCCTGGCCGACCCGGCTGGGGTGGTTCGCCGTCAACCTGACCCTCGGGCTGGCCCCGACCCTGCTGTTCTTCGCCTGGGTCGAGCAGGATGCCGGGCTCGCCGCGATCGGGGGGTGGCTCGGCTGGCCGTGGTGGAACCCCGCGATCGACTCGGTGGCGGGCCGGTCGCTCTGGAATGTCGGGCTGTTCGCGCTGTTCGGCTTCCTGCACTCGTTCTTCGCGCAGGTCGGGGTCCAGTCGCGGGTGCGGGCCGTGGTGCCGGCGCCGGCGGTCCGGTCGTTCTTCCTGGCGGTGACCGGCATGGCCCTGCTGATGATGGTGGGCCTGTGGCAGCCGACCGGGCGGGTCGTCTGGCGGCTGCCGGTCTCGGCGCCGGTGGAGGCCGCGATCGCCGCCGCGGTCTTCGCGGTGCCGGTGGCGGTGATCCTGTGGCTGCTGGTGCGGCTGGGGTTCTGGGAATTCCTGGGTTGGGCCCAACTGTTCGGCCCGGCCTCGGCCTCGGCCCGGACCGCGGGAATGCCCGAGCTGCGGACGACCGGGATCTACGGCTGCGTCCGGCATCCGGTGTACACCGGGTTGCTGGCGATGTTCCTCCTCGGGCCGAGCCTGTCGCTGGACCGGCTCACGCTGTTCCTGGCGGCGCTGGCGTATCTCGCGGTGGGCATCCCGGTCGAGGAGCGCAAGCTGATCCGTCTGTTCGGCGATGCCTACGTGGAATACCGCCGGCAGGTCCCCGCGCTGTTGCCGTTCGGGACGGCGGCGCGCCGGTCCGTCGTCGCGCCCGCGCCGTGTCCGCCGTCGATGCCGCTGGCATCTCCCCTGTCCTCGCCAACGCCTTCGTCCACGACAACGACACCGCCTGGGCTGCCGTTTGGCCCCATGGCGGAGGAGGGTTCCCGCACGTGAACGACGTCATCCTGCTGACCGGGGCGACCGGGCTGCTCGGCCGCTATCTGCTTCGCGACCTGACCCTGCGGGGCGTGCCGATGGCCGTGCTGGTGCGCGACGATCGGCGGCAGTCGGCCGAGGCCCGCGTCGAATCGATCATCGCCGGCTGGGAGGGATCGATGGGGCGGCCCCTGCCGCGCCCCTATATCCTGGACGGCGACCTGACCGCGCCGGGCCTCGGCCTCGACGGCGACGCCGTGCGCTGGGTCGCCCGCCACTGCGGCCGGGTGCTGCACAACGCCGCCAGCCTGACCTTTCAGGGCGCCGACCGCGGCCGCGACCCCTGGCGGACCAATGTGAACGGCACCGCCCACGTGCTCGAGCTCTGCGCCGAGGCCGGCGTCCGGTCGTTCCACCACGTCTCGACGGCCTACGTGTGCGGCCAACGCTCGGATATTGTGACCGAGGACGAGCCCCCGCGGCCGACGAGCTTCCGCAACGACTACGAGGCCACCAAGGCCGAGGCCGAGCGGTTGGTGCGCGCCGCCGAGTTCCCCGGCGGGGCCACCGTGTACCGCCCGGCGGTGATCGTGGGCGACTCGGCCACCGGGTACACCTCGACCTACCACGGGCTGTATCTGTACCTGCAATACCTCCACCTGATGAGCCGCTTCCTCCCCCAGGGCGACGACGGCCGCCTGCACCTGCCGATCCGCCTCAACCTGACCGGCGACGAGCGGCGCAACCTCGTGCCGGTCGACTGGGTCTCGGCGGTCATCGCCGACATCGTGCTCCGGCCCGAGTGGCACGGGCGGACCTATCACCTGTCGCCCGACCCGCCGGTGACCGCCCGCGAGCTGGAGGAGGCCATGGCCGACTATTTCGGCTACAGCGGCGTGACCTTCGCCGGCCCCGGCGCGCTGGACGGCGCGGACCTCAACGAGGTCGAGTCGCAGTTCTACAGTTATGTCGCGCAGTACGAGCTGTACTGGGCGTCCGAGCCGCGGTTCGACTCGGCCAACACCCGGGCCGCCGTGCCAAACCGCCCGTGCCCGGCGGTCGACGCGGCGATGGTCCGCCGCCTGATCGACTTCGCCGTCCTCGACGGCTGGGGCCGCGGGGCCCGCAAGAAGCGGCCGGTGGCCGGGGCGCCCGCATGACGAGGGCCAGTGCGCCCGCATGACAGGGGCCCCCGACACCCGCCTGGGCGCCGTCGTCCAGAAGCTCGGCACCACCAACACCCGCCTGGAACGCGCGGAAGGCCGGCTCGACGACACCAACAAGAAGCTCGACACCGTGGTCCAGGGCGTCCTCAAGATCCCGGGCGTCAAGCCGCCGGAATGAGCGGGCGGACCCCAGCAGATCCGGCGAGACCGCTTCCCCTCCCGTCGCATCGCAACGATCCTCCTCGATCATCCGCCCTTGATCCGGCTGGGCGGTAAGTATATACTCACCACGGATCGAGGAGGTATGGGGATTCATGAAGGGTTCGGCGAAGCTCTCGAGCGACGAGCGGCGGGCGGCGATCATCCGGGCGGTGCGGCGGGTCTTTGCCGAGCGGGGATTCCACGGCACGACCACCCGGGCGCTGGCCGAGGCGGCGGGGGTTTCCGAGGCGCTGCTCTTCAAGCACTTTCCGAACAAGGAAGCGCTGTACTCGGCCATGCAGGTGTTTTGCAGCAAGGAGCGCGACCCCGAGCGGATGGAGCGAGTCCGGGCCCTTCAGCCCTCGACGTCGACCCTCGTTTTGATCGTCCACATGCTGGTCGCGCGGATGGTCCGCCGCGACTGCGGCGAGGACGAGGATGCGGCGATTCACCACCGGTTGATGCTGCGCAGCATGATGGAAGACGGGGAATTCGCCCGGATCTTCTTCGAGCGCAGCGTCTCGTGCTGGCTGGACAAGGTGCGGGAATGCCTCGAAGCGTCGGCGGCCGCAGGGGATGCGAACATCGCCCCCGTGCAGCCCAGGCTGGGGGCGATTTTCACGCAGCACGTGGCCAAGACGATCATGCTCGCCCTGATCCCGCCGACCCCGGTGATCGACTACGGGATGCCGCGCGAACCTCTGATCGAGCAGGCCGTCTGGTTCTCGCTACGCGGCATGGGCGTCAAGGACGAGGCGATCCGCCGCGATTACAACCCCGAGGCCCTGGCCATCCTGTCGGGCTGAAAAAAAATTTTTTTGAAATACCTGGTGAGTAAGTGCGAACTAACGGGGAACTGAAGCCGTCTAACGGCCGAGAAACCACGATGAATGCGAGCAAACGGAGTCGGAAGGATCAACGGAGCGGTCGGGTCGAGCGGCTCGTGCTGAGGGCGATCCTGGCGCTGGGGCTGGCGGGGGCTTTTGGGCTCTGGTACGCCGGCCGGGGCATGGGAACGGGATTGGGGGCGAGGCTGGGCGTGGGCGTGGCGCCGCAATGGCTGCCGGGGCTGATGGGCCTGGCGGTGGCGGCCGGCGTGAGCTGGTTCGGCCGGCTCCGGACTCGCGAGCGGTGGCGGGCCGCGTGGGACGCCTATGCGGCGATCGACCGCGAGTCGCGACGGTATTCGACGGCCGACGAGGATTGCGACGCCGGGCTCTGCCTGGCCGCGGGGCGGTAACGGGCGCCGGCAAGCCGGCCGGCTCGACCGCAGTAGGGTGGGTGAAACCCACCGAGGGAAGGCCCTGGCAGACGGTGGGTTTCACCCACCCTACGAATCAGACGCGGAGCGGAGGTTTGCCCGATTCTCGGATCGAAGAGGACTTACTTTCTCCAGGAGGGACTGCCATGCTCGTCCTCAGCCGGAAGCTCGGTGAACGCGTTCTGGTGCCCCAGTGCGGGCTGTCGGTGACCGTGGTCTCCGTCGAGGGGAACGTCGTTCGCCTCGGCTTCACCGCGCCGGCGGAGGTCGGCGTGTTCCGCGAGGAGGTCTGGCAGCGGATCTCGACCGAGGACGAGCCGAAGGCCCGCATCAAGTGAGCGCGGGCCGCGAAGCCGGCAACACTTCGATCAAGCTCTCGGCTAGGAACTCGGGAACGATATCGTCCACCTCGACGTGTCTGGCCACGCCAGCGTCGCGAGGACACCGAGCGACAGGACGATCCAGACCACGCCGATCGCACGGCCCAGACGGTCGATCGCGCTGCGCTCGGGCCGCCACCAGCCGCCGAGGGCCATTGTCAGCCAGGCCCCGCAGATGGCCGGACCGGGCCACGGCGAGCCGAGGCCGTCGTAGTAGAGCAAGCGGCCCAACTGCTGGAGCGGTGGCAGTCTTCCGTCGTATGCCGACGAAATCCATCGTCCGTCTACAGATGAAAACCATCGCCCTGGGAAGGTCGTGGGTTTTGGCCAGGACTGATGAATCGGCCAGCTCGCGGCGGCTCCGATCAGCGTGGCGATCAGCACCGCCAGGGTGATGGCGCAGGCCGCCATGCCGGGCTGGCGGAAGAGGCCGCGCCATCGCGGGCGCGGGCGCCGCAATCTCAGCGCGGGAAGTGCCAGCGTCCACGCGAAGAGGAGCGGCAATAGCAGGTGAATCTTGCGCTCGATCGCGGGGTCGCCTCGCCACGGAGGTTCGCCAAGGAACCCGATCGCCACGAGCCACGCCTCGAACCCGGCAGCGGTCGCGGCGATCAGGATGACGGCGTCCCACAGGTCGAGGCGGCGAGGTGAGGTCTTCATGGCTGTTGTCGCTCCACTCGTGCGCCGAACGGCCCGCTCAACCGACGACCGCGTACACGGCATGGACAACCAGCATCAGGATCCACCCGATGCCGACGATCCGGCCCAGCCGGTCGATCGCGGAACGCTCCGACCGCCAGCGCCGGGCGAGGATCAGGATCAGGCAGGCCCCGAGGACCCAGAGGCCGATGTTACACTCCATCGCGCCGAAGATCTCCCCGATGGGGGGCACCACGACGATCGAGTACACCCGCCGCGACGTCAACGTGAAGGACGGCTCGGGAGGCTCGAGGATCCAGATTAGCCGCCCGAGCCCGACCAGAGACAGCACGATCGGCACGACCGCGGCGCAGCACGCGGCCATCCCGGGCTGCCGGAGCAGGCGCCGCCACCGCGGCCGAGGCCGCCGCAGCCTCATTACCAGCACGGCCAGCGTGAGGGGCACCAGGAGGGGATAACCCCATTCCATCACCTGGCGGAGGTAGACAACGACCGGGGGCTGCTGAGGAATCGGCCCGACCCATTTTGGTTCGCTGGCGATGACCGAACTCGCCGCACGGTGCAGCGCGAACCCGCAGGCCACGGCCGCCACCAGGATCATGCTGTCGAGGATCGTGAACTTGCGGGCGGCTCGCGATGTCGTCACGGCTCAACCCTCGGGGATCATCTCTTGAGAGCCGGCTTCTCCGTCGCACCATCTGCGGCTCGCGGCGTGGCGGCGACCGCGGGCGGGCTCGGGCTCGGGCGAAGGCGATTGGGGCGGTCGACAATCCCCGCCGCGCTCTGGCGCAACACCTCGGCGGTCGGGTCGCTCGCGTAGCGCTCCTTCGCCCGCTCGGACAGGACGCGATTATACAGCAGGATCACCGACGCCTTGGGGCGATAGCCTCGGTGCCGCTCGATTTCCTGCATGATTTCCAGCAGCGGGCGGCCCTGGACGAGGAAGCGGTAGATCCCCATCCAGGCCGGCGAGCGGTCCATGCAGCCGTGGCAATGCACCAGGATCGGCCAGGCCGAGGGGTCCTGCGCGGCGGCGAGCGTCTCCGTTAGAAACGCATCCGACGCGGCCGGCGACGGGTCCGACGGGCTGGCGATGTAGCGGATATTGTGCTCGCGGGCGAACTTCAGCTCGTCGCCGAGGATTGGGCTGCGCTGGGCGGTTTCCTCGGGGAACAGGTTGATGATCGTGCGGAAATGCCGGCGCTCCTGCGCGACCTCAAGGCCGCGGTAAGTGGGCATCGCGCTGAGATAAATCCGCCCCGGCACGACGACCTTCATCCGCGCCAGCGGCCGGTGATACCAGGTGACCGCGATCCCCAGGACCACCAGTCCCAGCCAGCTCGGCGGGCCGAGCACCGCGAGCGACCACCGGCCCAGCCTCGGACGCGAACTTGACCGCAGGCGGGGGATCAGCTCGATCAACAGCCCGAGGTCAAGCGCCATGATCGCCGCGATCATCGCCCAGCGCGGCCAGTAGCCCACAGGCTCGACCCCCGGGATCTCGAACTGGCGGGCCATCGCCAGCGCGGCCGCCGCGATCCAGAGGTCGAGTGATCCTCGTGTCGTGCGGGGCTCGGGTTGGGGATTGGCGGCCGATAACTTTCGATGACGGACGAGGCTCACGGCGATGATCGAGCCCAGCACAAGCGCCGCGGCGAGCAATTCGGCCCGGAGGGTCCACGGGGCTTCCGAATTGAACATCGTCCGCCAGCCCAGGCCGTACCAGCCGTCGACCGTCGGGCCGGGCGTGGCGCTGTACCACAGGACCGCGAGGGAAATCGCGAACCCCGCCGGCCAGGCGCCGCGCGGTCGTCCCGCGGCGAGACCCGCCCCGGCCATCACGACGGCCAGCGCCGAGAGGTAGATCTCAACCCGGTCGAGGGTGTCGCCGGGCTCGGCCAGGCGATACGCCGACGGCGGCACGCGGCTAAACGTCGGCCGCTCGACGCGAGGGAATTCGGGGTCGATGTCTTCCTCGAAGTCGACGACGTGCCAGACTGCCGGGATCAGGAGGGTCGCCAGCACCAGCCAGGGCCATTGCCTGCGCAGGAGGGTTTTCCACCAGGCCGTCGGCCGCGTTTGCGTCGTCATGTCGTATCCTGGCAGGAAGAATTCAAGTAGGTCGGGCCGTCTTGCCCGACGCTCAAGCCCCTCAAGTAGGTCGGGCAGTCTTGCCCGACGCTCAGGCCCCTCAAGTAGGTCGGGCAGTCTTGCCCGACGCTCAAGCCCCTCAAGTAGGTCGGGCAGTCTTGCCCGACGCTCAGGCCCCGTCGGGCAAGAATGCCCGACCTACTTTCGTGCCGCCGTAGTATGCCGCGGCGCCCCTACGCCACCAGTCCCTCGGCCTCGCCCCAGAAGAAATAGTCGTTACTGTTCTCGGGATAGCGGCGGACCTGGTCCTCGAGGATCTCGAGGAAGTGGTGGACCCACTGGCCGGTCTCGCCCTTCTCGGGGGCGTCCTTGGGGACGTGGAACGCGGGGCGGAACTCAATGTGATAGCGGCCGTCGGGCTGCATCCGGCAGAAGACCGTCACCACGGGCGTGCCGGTCATCGCCGCCAGGACGATCCACGTGGTCGAGAACCGCATGTCGCGGCCGAGGAACCGCGCCGGCTCGGTGAGCTGGCCCGTCCATCGCACGTCGCCGGCCAGGTACAGCACCATCCCGGCCTTGAGCGTCCGCGCGGCGCGGAGGATCGAGCCGGCCGAGTCGGCCGGGACGCCCTGCCGTGAGATAAAGAGCTTGTCCTGCCCCAGCGGCCCCTCGGTCTCGAAATGACGCGAGAGGAACCGCGAAATATGCCGCGGCCGCTCCATGTAAAATCGCACCGGGAACCCCTCGCGGAACATCCAGTGCGCCGGTAGCAGGTGCGCGCCGAAATGGCTGGTCAGGACGATGCAGCCTCGCCCCTCGGCAAAAGCCGCGTCGAGGTTCTCCCGTCCGGTCACGGCGAACATATCGCGCGCCCGGTCATCGGGCACGCCGTCGAGCAACAGGTCCCGCGTGCGCCACAGGACGTGATTGCCGGCCAGCTCGCGGCTGACCTCGGGCACGTCCCACTGGCATCCCAGGATCGACCCGCCCCGCTTCACCGCCCGCCGGAACTCGCTGCGCAGCCGGTGCGAGAAGCGGTACTCCATCCGGCCGATCCCCGAGACGAACCGCGACGCCACCGGTAACGGCAGCTTGCGGATCATCGGCAGCCATATCCTCAGGAACCCCTTGCGGATGTTGAGCCCGCGCCGTTCCATCGACGACCCTCCACATCCAACCACGCTCAGACTCTTGTCGGCACATCCGCGGACGGGAGAAGTCCGGTAAGATGGGCTGTCAGGAGTCGGCCGAATCCTTCCGCTCGGCGAGGTAGGCCGCCAGGTCGGCGACCCGGCACAGATTTGACACGGCTTCATCCTCGATGACAACGTCAAAATGGTCCTGAAGCTGGAGGATCAGCCCGACGAAGTCGAGCGAGTCGATGGCCAGGTCCTCGACGAGTCGGGATTCGGGCGTGATCGGCACGCGCGCCGGGACCCTGGCGGCCTTGCGGATGACGTCGACCACTTCGGCGACCAGCGCTGGCACGGAGTGGGTCGGTGTCATGCGGACATCCTCCTGAAGATCAGGGCGTTGTTGGTGCCGCCGAATCCGAACGACGCGGACATGACGTGTTCGAGGCGGGCGGCCCGGGCCTGGCCGGGCACGTAATCGAGATCCAGCTCGGGATCGGGCTGGTAGTTGGCGGTCGGCGGGATGAGCTGATCGCCGAGGGACCGGACGGCGACCGCGGCCTCGATCGCCGAGGCGGCGCCCAGGCTATGCCCGAGCGCCCCCTTGATCGAGCTGACCGGCAGCCGCCTTGCGGCATCGCCGAACACTTCCTTGACGACCTGGGTCTCGACCTGGTCGTTCAGCACCGTGCTGGTGCCGTGGGCGTTGTAATAATCGATCTCGGCGGGAGAGAGATTCCCGCGCCCGAGGGCCGCCGAAAGGCAGCGGACGATCCGGTCGCGGCAGGGCATCGCCATGTGGTGGCCGTCGGAGTTGGTCGACCAGGCGACCAGCTCGGCCTGCGGCTCGAGGCCCAGCCGTTTGGTGGCGGACTCGGTCGCCAGCACCAGGGCCCCCGCGCCCTCGGCCAGCACGAAGCCGGCCCGGTCAGAGCTGAACGGCCGGCTCGCCTGGCTCGGGTCGTGCTCGGCGCGATCTCCGGCCTTCTTGCCCAGCAGCGCCTTCATCGTGGCGAACCCGTTGACCACCGGCGGCGTGAACGCGCTCTCGGCCGCGCCGCAAAGTGCGACGTCGGCCTCGCCCGAGCGCAGGAACATCGCCCCGAGCACCACCGAATGCCCGCCCGAGGCACAGGCATTCGCCGGCGCCACGCTCGGACCATACAGCTCCAGGTGCTGCGCCACCTGCCCGGCGGCCTGGTTGATGATCATCGCCGGAACAAGATACGGGCTGATCGCCGGGCTCTTGCGCCGGGCCATCCGCGCCTGCTCGGCCTCAAGCAGGTCGAGCCCGCCGAACGCCGAGCCGAACGCCACGGCCGCGCGGTGCGGGTCCAGCCCCGAATCCGGGCGATCCAGCCGCGTCTGGGCCCACGCCGCCCGCGCCGCGGCCATGCCCAGGTGAAGGAACCGCGCCGAGAGCTTGGCGACCGCCGGGTCCTCCGTCGCCGTCCCCGGCCCGAAATCCTCGACCATCCCGCCCAGGTCCTGAAGGAACGCCTCCGACGCGAGCGCCGCGTGCCGGCGAATCCCCGATCGGCCCGCGATCAGTCCCTGCCAGGTCGCATCCATGTCGCGACCCAGGCAGGTCACCGCCGCGTGCCCAACGATGAAGATCCGCTCCGACATCCCGGCCTCCCATGCCTCATCCGCCGCGTCGAACTGAACTGAACCGATCCGCCCGCCCACGGCGCGGGGAATTCACCAGGCTCCCTGTTAATCGGCACAATCCAGGCGACCGCTTGAATCGTTTTGACGGAATTGATCGTCCCGCCCGCAGAGTTCTCATTTTATCGGCGAACCGGCAAGGCCAACTGTCCAGGGACGATGATTGCACGGCGAGCGCCGGCCGAGGAGATGGAGAATCTGGGAGTGCCGATCAGCGCGGGCAAGCCGGGTCGTCCGACTCGAGCACGGTCTTCCAGCGCAGGGGGAAGTGTTGCCAGGTCGTCAGGTAGCTCGCCTCGAGCGGGAGCTTGACGTGACGGCCCGGGCGGAGGAACAGCGGCATGTCCGGCAGCGGGTCGCCCACCGCCAGCGGCTCGACGTACGCGCGGAAGATGGGGCCGGATTCATAGGCCACCGCGGTCAGCGGCTGGTCGGCCGGGGCGGTATAGGGCCTGCCGGCGATCTCATCCCAGATGGCGCCGTGAATCCCCTGGGGATCGAAGCGCCCCGGCGGCTGCACGTCCACGATCAGCAGATGAACCCCCTGCTCGAGGAACCGGACGGCCTTCTCGATAACCTGTCCGAGCGCATGCCGCGTGGACTTGTTTCCCTGGGAGATGAGCTCGATCGCCGCCACGACCCGGTCGCCGATCGCGCGGCGGATGACGACGTGATTCTGCTTGCGGCGATAGGCGTCGGCTTCCGCCTCGTCGACGATCCGCGCCCGCGGCGGCGCGACGAGCAGACCCCCTCCGGCATCGCCGGCCGGGACGTCGTCAATCTCGCCCTCGACGCCGCCCGTCAAGGCGGAATGCAGCGTCAACACGTCGGGCTCGACCCCGATCGTTCGCTGCTCGCCCATGGCATAGTAATCCCGCGGTAGCAGGCCGCCATTCAGGACGTCGCAGATCGAGGCAATCCAGCGGAGGTGGAAATAGTGGAACGTGCCGGCGTCGACTCGGGTCCAGTCGTGGATCGGCATGGATCGGGCTCCCTGATCGAGCGGCCGACGCCGCATCGGCTCAACTCCATCCTACCGGCCGACGGCCGGATGAGCGACCCGAGCCGGCCCGGGAATCCGACGGTCCATCCGCCCTCCCGCGAATCTTGACCCCCCGTTCAATTCTTGTTGAACTACCCTCCAGGACGGTACGATGACAGGGACGTCAGGCTTTCCCGCCCGAGATGATTGGATCGATGGTCGACGAGGGAAACCCCGTGGGGCGACGGATGCGAATCGGCGGACTCCTGGGCGCGGCGGCCGTGCTGGCGACGGCGTGGGGGGTCGTTGCGCGCGGTGCCGGCGAGGGCGGCGGGGACGGCAAGAACGCGGGCGATAAGGGCAAGCCCCCGGCGTTCACGGCCGAGCAGGTGCGGTTCTACGAGGAGAAGGTCCGCCCGCTGCTGGAGTCGCGGTGCTGGAAGTGCCACGCGTCGGGCGGGAAGGTCAAGGGGGGGCTGCGGCTGGACAGCCGCGAGGCGGTGCTCCAGGGGGGCGACCTCGGGCCGGCCGTGTCGACCGATCAGCCGGACGACAGCCTGTTGCTCCGCGCGATCCGCTACGACGAGCTCGAGATGCCGCCCGGCGGCAAGCTGCCCGCGGCCGAGCAGGAGATCCTCACGCGATGGGTCAAGGACCGGGTCCCCTTCGGCCACGGAGCGTCGACCGCGCCGGGCACAGCCACGGCGGGCGCGAGCCCCTCGGCCTCGGGCGGGCCGGCGTCGCCGCACGCGGTCGAGGCCGCGCGACGCGAGTGGTCGCACCGGCCGGTCGTGCGGCCGGCGGTCCCCTCGGTGAAGGATCGCGGGTGGGTGCGCAACCCGATCGACGCGTTCATCCTGGCGCGGCTCGAGGCCGAGCGGCTCCGGCCCGCCGGCGAGGCCGATCGCGTCGCCCTGATCCGCCGCCTCTCGTTCGACCTCGTCGGCCTGCCGCCGACACCCGAGGAAGTCGACGCGTTCGTTTCCGACCGCTCGCCGGATGCCTACGAACGGCTGGTCGACCGGCTGCTCGAGTCGCCCCATTACGGCGAACGCTGGGCCCGGCACTGGCTCGACCTGGTGCGCTACGGCGAGACGAACGGCTACGAGCGCGACTCGGCCAAGCCTTTTGCCTGGCGGTATCGCGACTACGTCATCGACGCCTTCAACCGCGACAAGCCCTATGACCGGTTCCTCCGCGAGCAGATCGCGGGCGACCTGATCGAGCCCCGCTCGGCCGAGGCGCTGATCGCCACGGGGTTCTACCGGCTGGGGATCTGGGACGACGAGCCCGCCGACCGGATGCTCGCGCGCTATGACGTGCTCGACGGCGTGGTCTCGACGGCCGGCCAGGTCTTCCTGGGGATGACGGTCAACTGCGCCCGGTGTCACGACCACAAGGTCGACCCGATCCCGCAGGCCGATTACTACCGGCTGCTGGCGTTCTTCAACGACATCAGCGACCAGGATGCCAGGAATATCCAGACCATCCCGGACGCCTCCGGCCGGAAGATCGAGGTGATGAGCGCCCGCGAGCACGGCCACCGGCAGGCGCACGTCCTGCTGCGCGGCAACCCGGCGCTGCTCGGCTCCGCGGTCAGCCCGGGGATCCCCGAGGTCATCGGCGATCGCGCGCCGGCCTTCCCCACCGACCGGGCCAAGCGGCTGGCGCTGGCCGACTGGCTGACCGACCCGCGCAACCCGAGGACGGCGCGCGTCCTGGCCAACCGGCTCTGGCAATATCACTTCGGCCGCGGGATCGTGCCCACGCCCAATGACTTCGGCAAGCTGGGCGAGCCGGCCACGCACCCCGAATTGGTCGACTGGCTGGCCTGCGAGCTGGTGCGGGGCGGCTGGCGGATCAAGCCGATGCACCGCCTCATCGTCCTCTCGAGCGCCTACCGGATGTCGTCCGCGGCGAGGCCGCAGGAACTCGCCGCCGACCCGTCGAACCAGTGGTTCTGGCGGTTCCCGATGCGGCGCCTCACGGCCGAGGAGGTGCGCGACGCGATCCTGTCCGTCAGCGGCGATCTGCGCACGAAGGCAGGCGGCCCGAGCATCCACCCGCCGATCCCGGACGAGGTCCTCGCCGGCCAGTCGGTCCCCGGCCAGGGCTGGCCCGTCTCGCCCCCCGACGAATCGGCGCGGCGGAGCGTCTACGTCCACGTCAAGCGATCGCTCCTGGTGCCGATCCTGGCGACCCACGACGCGGCCGACACCGACTCGAGCTGCCCCGTCCGGTACACGACCACCGTGCCCACCCAGGCGCTCGGCCTGCTCAACGGCCAGTTCGCCAACGAGCAGGCCGCCCGGCTGGCCGCCCGGCTGCTGCGCGAGGCGCCCGGCGACCCGTCCGCCCAGGTGACCCGCGCGATCCGCCTCACCACCGCGCGCACGCCCGGCGCCGACGAGGTCCGCCGCGACGTCGAGTTCCTCCGCCAGCTTGAGGCCCGCCCGGGCCTCGACCGACGCTCGGCCCTCACGCAGTACGCGCTGCTCGTGCTCAACGCCAACGCATTTTTGTATCTGGACTGAAGTGACCGACGGAGGCCCCGCCATGGATCGATCGAGCTCGTTCTGCGGGCGGACGCGCCGCGAATTCCTCTGGGAGATCGGCGGCGGGTTCGGCTCGGTGGCCCTGGCGGGGCTGCTGGGATCGGATGGCTTCCTGGCGCGGCAGGCCGTCGCGGCCGACGGCGTCACGCCGTTCGCCAACCCGATGGCGCCGAAGAAGCCGCCCCGGCCGGCGAAGGCCAAGAGCGTCATCTTCCTGTTCATGTACGGCGGGCCCAGCCACGTCGACACGTTCGACTACAAGCCGAAGCTTTACCCGCTGGACGGCAAGACGATCGCCGTCAAGACGTTCGGCCGGGGCGGCAAGAGGAACGAGGGGCGCGTCGTCGGGCCGAAGTGGTCGTTCAAGCAATACGGCCGGTGCGGCAAGTGGGTCTCGGACCTGTTCCCGAACCTGGCGAATCACGTCGACGACATCGCGTTCATTCATTCGATGTATGCCGAGTCGCCGATCCACGGCTCGGCGCTCTTGATGATGAACTCGGGCCGGCTCCTGAGCGGCAACCCCTGCCTGGGCACCTGGGTGACCTACGGACTCGGCAGCGAGAACCAGAATCTGCCCGGCTTCGTGGTGATGCTGGACCAGACCGGCGGGCCGATCAGCGGGCCCAAGAACTGGTCGAGCGGCTACATGCCGGCGGCCTATCAGGGCACGGTGCTCCGCTCGGGCGGCACGCCGATCCACGACCTGGCCTCGCCGAGCGGAACGGGGTCTGACCGCGCCACCCGCCGGTTGCTGCTGGACCGCCTGCGCGAGAAGAACGAGGCCCACCTGGCCAATCGCGCCGATAACTCGGAACTCTCGGCGCGAATCGCCGCCTATGAGCTGGCGTTCAAGATGCAAAGCTCGGCGCCCGAGGCGGTCGACCTGTCGCGCGAGTCGGCCGAGACGAAGAGTCTCTACGGCCTCGACCGACCCGGTACGGCGGACTTCGGCCGCAAGTGCCTGATCGCCCGGCGGCTGGTCGAGCGGGGCGTCCGCTTCGTCCAGATCTACTCGGGCGGCGCGCACGGCGACTCCAACTGGGACGCGCACGACGACCTCGTCGCCAACCACAACATGCACGCCGGCCGCACCGACCTGCCGATCGCCGGCTTGCTGGCCGACCTGAAGCGCCGGGGGCTGCTGGACGAGACCCTGATCGTCTGGGGCGGCGAGTTCGGCCGCCAGCCGACGGCCGAGTTCGCCAAGGGCACTGGCCGCGACCACAACTCGTTCGGCTTCACGATGTGGATGGCCGGCGGCGGCATCAAGGGGGGTACGAGCGTCGGCAAGACCGATGAGCTGGGCAGCGCGGCGGTCGAGGACCGCCTGCACGTCAAGCGGCTGCATGCCACGATCCTCAACCAGCTCGGCCTCGATCCCAACGGCCTGACCTATTTCTACGGCGGCCTGCACCAGAAGCTCGTCGGCGTCGAGGGCGCCGAGCCGATCCAGCAGATTATCTGATTCGTCGTCGTCTGGATTCACCGTCTTCCGAGGAAATGAGGACTGGCTCCGACTCTTCGAGGTGTCTATCCTCATTGCGCCGGATGAAGTGCGGCGGAGGAAAAAGGGGACTGGCTCACGGCCCACCCGGCCCCTGGGATCGACCACCGAAGTCGTGAGGGCCGGGTGCCTGTCCCCTTTTGCCGTGGGCCCGGCCAACTGATCCGTGCTCGACCACAGCGAGGACACCCCATGCGCATGCCCCATTCGCGGCGAAGCTTCCTGGGCGCGGTGTCGGCCGCCGCCTCGGCGGTCGGATTCGGTGGAAAATCCGGGCGCGCGGCCGTCGACGAGGCGCCCGCCCTGCTGGGCGGCAAGCCGGTGCGCCGCGAGCGGTTCACCGCCTGGCCGATCATCGCCGATAATGATGAAAAGGCATGGATGGCCGTCCTCCGCAAGAAGAAGTGGTGCCGGATCGAAGGCGACTTCGCCGAGAAGTTCGAGCAGACGTGGGCGAACCTGCTGGGCGCGCGGCACTGCATCGCCGTGGCCAATGGCACGAGCGCCTTGATCACCTCGCTGGCGGCGCTCGGGATCGGGCCGGGCGACGAGGTCCTGGTCTCGCCGTACACGTTTGTCGCCACGGTGAATGCGATTTTGGTCCACCACGCGCTGCCGGTCTTCGTCGACACGGACCCCGAGACATTTCAGGTCGACGCCCGGCTGCTCGAGTCCTCGATCACCGAGCGTACGGCGTGCCTGCTGCCGGTGCACATCGGCGGCTCGGCGGCCGACATGGACGGCGTGCTCGCCGTCGCCGGGCGGCACAAGCTGCCGGTCGTCGAGGACGCCTGCCAGGCCGCGCTGGCCGAGTGGAAGGGGAAGAAGCTCAGCACGCTGGGCGACCTGGGATGCTTCAGCTTCCAGGCGTCGAAGAACCTGAATTCGGGCGAGGGCGGCGCGATCCTGACGAACGACGACCGCCTGGCCGGCGAGTGCCGGAGCTTCCAGAACAACGGCCGGGCGTCGGTCGGCGGGCTGGACTATTCCCGCAGCGGCGCCAACCTGCGGATCACCGAGTTCCAGGCGGCCTTGCTGGCAACGCAGCTCACCCGGCTGGAGGAACAGTCCCGCCGCCGCGAGCAGAACGCGGCCTATCTGACGAGCCTGCTCAAGGAGATCCCCGGCATCACCCCGGCGCGGATGTACGAGGGTTGCACGCGGAACGCCTATCACCTCTACATGCTCCGCTACGACCCGGCCGGCTTCGACGGCCTGCCGCGAGAGCGGTTCCTCAAGGCCCTGGGTGCCGAGGGGATCCCCTGCTCGGCCGGCTACAGCCCGTTGTACCGCGAGCCCTTTTTGAAGACGACGCTGGAATCGCGCCCGTTCCGCGCCGTGTACTCGCCAAAGCGGATCGCCGACTACTTCGACCGCATCCGCTGCCCGGCCAACGACCGGCTCTGCGACCAGGCGGTGTGGCTGTTCCAGACGCTGTTCCTCGGCCCGCGAACGGACATGGACCAGATCGCCGACGCGGTGCGGAAGATCCACAAGAACGCGGGGCGGTTGAAGGCGTGAGCGGGGGCTCCCGGCGCGGAGCTGGATCGGCCGCGCGGCCAGCCGACTCGCCAGCACCGAAGACCTGTGATACGATTGGTCCAGTCGTCAAAGCAGGGGTACCACGATGAGCACCGCCGCTCCCCGGCTCGCCGATAACGAGGTGACGATCCTCGCCCGCCTCCTGGGCAACAGCGATGGTCCGATGCCGGAGGATGTCCCCCGTTATATCCTCAGTCTCCGCGTAGGCGCGCGTGATCGAGCGCGGATGCACGACCTGGCCAGGCGAAATCAGCAAGATGGCCTGACGACCGCCGAGAAGGACGAGATGGTCGCCTACGCCAGGGCCACGACCATGCTCTCGATCCTGAAGGCCAAGGCACGCCGTACGCTTGGCCGACCTCCAGGAGCGCCTCCATGATCGGCCTGGAGTTGATCTCCTGCTTGTCGTCCAGTTCGCCGCGGCCGGGGTTGCCGGCGGTGTGCACGTGGCCGATGACGTCCCGGTGCTGAGCTGCTCTTTCTCGTCGACGGGGACGGTGTTATTCTGTCCAGCAGTGGACTGCACAACCGCCCTGGCCGAGAGGACACGACATGAATCCCGAATCGATCCGCAGCCTGATCCTCGGCGGCGAGCTATCCCCGCCCTACGAGATCCACACCGTCGGCGGCAAGAGCTATCGGATCGAGTCTGCCGCCAACGTCTTCGCGCCGGAAGCGTTCCCCGACCTGCTGGTCGTCGCCGTCCCGCAACGGGGCATAGCCCTGGTCGGCCTCAGCTCGATCGCCTCGATCGATGCCGAGCAAGAAACCGCGGGGACAACCAGTGCCCGATCCTGACCCCGGGGCGCGAAAAGGGGGACGTAGGGCCGAAAAGGGGAACGTAGCGCATGGTTGGAGCGAAAAGGGGACGTAGCGCGTTGTTGCGCGCCGGCATGGGCGCGGCGGCGAAAAGGGGGACGGGCGAAAAGGGGGACGTAGCGCGTTGTTGCGCGCCGGCATGAAAGCAGGTCGAGCAGTCTTGCCCGACTTGAGGATCTTACCTGGCGGGGCAATACCTCCGAGCTGCTTGGCTTCAATGGCCCGCCGGGTACTTTTCCACGAGTGCCTTCATGATGCCCAGCAGCGCATGGGCCCGGGCCTCGGGATCCGGCCGGTTCCTGGCCCACTCCAGTGCGCCTGGTACGTCGCCGAACGCTGCGCGGGCCTCGGCGATCCCCTGCATGGCCCTCTGACTCGATCGCTCATCGCCGATCATCTCGGCCAGTTCGACGGCCTGCCGGACCTCGCCGCGGCAGGCGAGCTCCGGCGCGATCAGCTCGAGCGCACCTTCCTTCCATCGCGGCTCGGCGATCGTCTCGGCCGTCTTGAGCGCCTCGGCGGTGAACCCGGCGCGAGCCTGGACGAACGCGATGGTCCGGAGGCATTCGCCCTTGTTCAGATAATAGCTTTCCGCACGGTCGCGTCCTGGGTCGCGGACCCGGATCTCCCCATCGGCCTGGACGGCCCTGCGGAACAGGCCGAGGGATGCGTCGCGGTGACCGGCCCGAGCTTCGGCCTCGGCGATCTTGATGAACGCCTGGGCCTTGAAGTACTCGTAAACGATATGATCAGCCGTCCTGAGCGCCCCGTCGACATCGCCCGCCTCGACTCGCTCGTAGGCGAGCCGCTCGAGGCGGCCGGACCGGAGCACCTCGCCTTCGGGGGGCATCCCCCTGGCAAGCCCGAAGGCCTTCTCAAACGTCTGGATCGCGTCCTCGCGGCGGCCGGTTTTCGACTGGGCCTTTGCGAGGGACTCGAGGACACCGATCTCGGCGTCGATGATGAAGCATCCCGTCCCATTATTCGGCCCGTACTCCGCGGCGGCCTTCTCGAGGATGCCGGCAATCGAGAGGAGATCCTCGACGTCGCCGCAATCCGCGAGCACCTGGGCGAACCCGCGCAGGCAATCGGCCTCGAAGGTCGGTGATCCGACTTTCGCGACTGCCTGGAGCAATCCGGGCATCGCCTTTTTCAGCGCAGGGAGGCCCTCCGGCCTCAGGCCCTCGAGGACGTTGGCCATCGCTCGGGCCTTCAGGAGCATGTGGGTTCCCGGCAGGTCCAGCGCCATCTTCAGCGCGCCGTCGAGGTCACCGGCTCGCGATATGGTCCGAACGATCCACGAGCGGGCGTTGAGGCGCTGGAATTCGTCCGCCATGGCATCGACGACCTCCCTGACATGGGCCAGGGTCGTGAGGGCGGCGCCACGGTCGTCGGCATCGAGCTGGGCTGCGGCGATGTTCTCGAGCGTGTAGACCCTGTTCCGCTCATCCGGGATCGCATCGGCGGCCTGGATGGCTTGCCCGAACGCGACGCGCGCCGATTTCCGGTCGTGCACGCGGACTCGAAGCGTCGCGATCGCCTGGAACATCTGCGCCTTCGACCGGGCATCGCGCAGGTCCCTCGCACTCCGCTCCGCCTCCGCGAGGATCGGGAGCATCACGGCCTTCGAGGGTTCCGGCTGCTGGCCCGGCGCCGTCCGCGCATCAGGCGTCTTCCCCGCCTGGCCGGCCCCGGCCGTCCCGGATCCTTGCTGACGAGCATACAGGGGATTCCACGCCCCCAGGATCAGGAGCGCGGTCGCAACCCCGGCCGCGATGGGCCTCGCTACCCTCGTCGTGCCGACTCGCGTGGCCATGGCGCCCCTTTCTTCACACGTCACACAAGCTCACCGCCTGCCGCAGGCCCTCGAGCGGGTCGCGGGTCGGGATGAACTCCTGACCGACGTGGCCGTCGTAGCCGATCTCCAGGAGCGCCTCCATGATTGGCCTGTAGTTGATCTCCTGCTTATCATCCAGCTCGCCGCGGCCGGGGTTGCCCGCGGTGTGCACGTGGCCGATGACGTCCTTGTGCTGGCGAATCCGGCTGATCACGTCGCCGTCCATGATCTGCACGTGATAGATGTCAAATAAAAGCTTCAAATGCGGCGATCCGACACGCTTGATGATATCGACACAGTACTCGGTGTGATCCCCTTGATAGCCGGGGTGCCCCTTCATCGGGTGCGAGCTCACTCGCGAGTTGAGCATCTCCAGGCAGAGCGTCACGCCCTTCTTCTCGGCGTGGCCGACGACCTGCTTGAACCCCTCGACGCAGTTGGTCGCGCCGACATCGTCGGGGATGTCCTCGCGCATGCCAGTGAAGCAGATCACCTTCTTGAACCCGTGCTCGGCGCAGGCGTCGATCGCCTCGCGCGTGGCCTTGATGACCCGCTCACGATATTTGGGGTTGTTGAAGCCCTTCGTGAACGGGCGATCGGGGCTCATGTCGATCGTCCCGATCGCGCACGATAACCCGGCCTCCTTGATCAGCGGGAAGAACTTCGGCGCCATCAGCTCGATGCTGACGCAGCCGAGCTGTTTGGCCACCTGGATGGCGCGGGGCATGTCCCAGTAGGGCTCGAAGCACCAGTAGACGATCGACTGCTTGATCCGCCCGTTCTTCACCGCCCGCTCGGCGGATGACGATGCTTGACCCTGCGCCATGGCGGACACCCCCGTCCCCGTCCCGATCGCCGCGGCCACCGCGCCGGCGGCCGTCTGCCTGAGCATCCCGCGCCGGCTGCTCCCCTCGTGCTCGGTCGTCTGATTCATCGCGCGTTCCTCACATTCTCGGGCAGGCGGGGCGACGAGGTCCCCGCCCGATCACGACGTGCCCCGCCCCGACGTCCACGGCCCCTGCCCCACGATACGACAGCGGCGGGCGATTTGCGAGCCTCGAAACCGGCGCGGGCGGCGAGCCCCAATCGCCCCGGCCGTGTCCGGGCTTGTCGACCGCCGTACAATGGAAAGTTCCCTCCGCCCGTCCCCCAGCATCCCCAAGGAGCACGTGCCGCCATGCCGCCGGCGAGCAGCGACCCGGATTTCGACGCAACCGCCGTCGAGGAAAAGAGTAAGGAAAGCGAATCGCCCCTCGCCGGGCGCCGGATGATCACCGCGTCGCTGCTCGTGGCGATGATGGTCACGGCGATGGAGCAACTGGTCGTCTCGCCGGCCATGCCGACGATCATCGCCCAGCTCAAGGGGCTGGACATCTATCCCTGGGTGATCTCGGCGTATCTGCTGGCCTCGACCGTGAGCACGCCGATCTACGGCAAGCTCGCCGATCTGTATGGCCGCAAGCGGATCCTCCTGTTCGGCCTGGTGCTTTTTAGCCTGGGCTCGATCCTGTCGGGGACGGCCCAATCGATGGGGCAGTTGATCGCGATGCGGACGCTCCAGGGCCTGGGCGCCGGCGCGGTCGGGCCGATCGTGCTCACCATCCTCGGCGACCTGTTCACGCTGCACGAACGCGCGAAGGTCCAGGGATATTTCAGCGCGGTGTGGGGGTTATCCAGCGTCGGCGGGCCGATCCTCGGCGGGTATCTCACCGATAACGTAGTGTCCTGAGTTAGAAATTCGCCGACCAACCTTGTTCTATCGCAGGATTCATCATATAATCCAATAAAGGAGAAACATGATGAATAAAGGTGGTCGCCCCAAGCCCGTGCTGACCCTCACCGACGACGAGCGGCAGATG
>DAIDHB010000183.1 GCA_027452145.1 Planctomycetales bacterium | reverse complement strand
CTGGCCGTTCCGGCCGCGACCGCGTTGCTGCCCGCCCCGACGTACACCGCCGACCGGTTCACCGACAGCATGTTGCCGTTGGACTGCTGGAGCACGCCGGTATGCGTGTCGTAGTTCATGCCCGGGTTGATTGAGGGCAGGAAGTAGGCCGCCGCGAGCTGTCGCAGGGCCGCGGCTTCCATGATGCGCTGGCGGGCGATGTTAATCTCGGGGTTCTGGACATTCGCCAGGCGAAGGGCTGAGGCCAGGTCGATCGGCCGGACCTCGGCGCCGATGACCGGAGGCGGGGTCGGGGGTGGGGGAATGATGTCGAGCGCGGGATTGCGGCCGGGGGCGCGACCCTGGCGAGGCAGGGCCTCCGGGCCGACACCCGCTCCCATATTCGGCCGCCCCGGCGGAATTCCGATCCCCTGGCCGGCCCCGGGCACCGCGTTCGGCCGCGCCGGCGGGATTCCGACTCCCTGGCCAGCCCCGGGCGTCGGACTCGGCGTCGTCGGCCGCATCCCAGCCGCCTGGTCGGCCCCGGGTGTCGGGCTGGGTCGCGGCGGGAGTAGCTCCTGGGCCTGCCCCTGCGATCCAACCAGCCAGAGCAATGATACGACGATCCATCCGGCGATGCCGCCGGGCCTCTTCTTGGTCGCCACGTGAGCCTCCCTGCCGCGTCGTGACGCGCCTCGTGCGCATCCGCCTACCTGTTACGCCCTTCGGTCGAGGGCATCGCCCCGCGACCGGCGAGCCTGCCGTCGGTCGACGGTCGAGCATGGTGTTCGGGCAACTCGAACGTTTTCTTCCATCGTCCGGGTGCGGGATTGAACTTGACGGGATTGTCGAACGTGTCGCGGCGATCGACGGGGACGCCTGCGCCGTGCGGCCGGCGCGTCCGGAATTCCCCGGAAATCCAGGTCCGGCATGCCTCCGGGGAAGCGGGCGTGGGTCGCCACGATCGCGATCGGCCGCGACGTATTGGTTGACAGTTGGCGGAATGAGGTTAGCATGGTACGAAACGACTCCCGCCTCCGCATTGGGGCCCGACGACCTTGGTCCGTGCAGTCCGTTCGCCGCAGCACATGGTGGTGTTGGCGGTCTTCCTGGCGCTTGGCCTCGGCAAGCCCCTGGAGTGGACAATGTCGCGGAGCGCGCCGAGAGACGGCTCGCATCGACGAATTTCCGCCCGCGCCCCGCGCAAGCAGCAACGGGTTCGCATGGTCACGAATCGGGCCCTGCCGGGGGCGATGGCCCGCGCCGGCACGCAAGGACCGCGCCTCAGCCCGGTTGTCCCGCGGACAACGAGGCTCTCCCTCCCCGGTGATTCACTCCGCCAGAGCCGGATCGCGCTGCTGTCCGCCCGCCCGCCGCTGTTTCAACCGCTCCGGTGTTAGCCGCCACGCACCAGCCGCGCGCCCTCCCTCCCCGCGCCCCTCGATCATCCCAACCATCCCTCCGGGCGCCAGCAACATTACGCCGGCATGAAAGTCGGTCAGGCCTTCCAGCCTGACAGGGCTGGAACGTCAGGCTGGAAGGCCTGACCTACTTGAGGACATTCCCGCCGGGGTAATATGTCGTTTGCGCCCTCCGGGTCCCACGCCGATCCCGTCCTCGTCCTGAAGGGGTCTTCCCATGAATGGATTGATACGCGCGTCCCTCGGTAATCCGCATGCGGTGACGGTGATGTGTTTCACCTTCATCCTGATGGGCGCTCTCTCGCTCACTCAGATCCCGGTCGACATCCTGCCGGTGTTCAAGAGCCCGGCCGTCCAGACGCTGACCTTCTACGGCGGCATGTCCGCCAACAACATCGCCAACGACATCACCAACCGGATGGAGCGGTGGACCGGCCAGGCCAATGGCCAGAAGCGGCAGGAATCGCGGTCGATCGTCGGTGCCAGCATCGTCCGCAACTACTTCTACGAGGATGTCGACCCCAACGGCGCGTTGACCCAGGTCAACTCACTCTCGCTGGGCGTGATCCCGAACCTGCCGCCGGGCACGCTGCCGCCGGTGGTCCTCCCCTTCGACCCGACGGCCACGACGCCGGTCTGCGTCGTCGCCGTGGATAGCGAAGACCCGGCGAACGACGAGTCGGTGCTGTATGACGTGGGGCGATACGAGGTCCGCAACTACATCATGGGTATTTCCGGCGCCGTGGCGCCGGTCGTCTTCGGCGGCAAGATCCGCATGGTGCTGGCCTATCTCGACCGCGAGAAGATGCAGGCCCGCAACCTGTCGCCGGTCGACGTGATGAAGGCGCTCGACGCCTCGAACGTCTTCTTCCCCAGCGCCGACGCGAAGTTCGGCGAGCTGGACTACATCATCGACTCGAACTCGATGTACCCGTACCCCCGCGAGATGGCCGACATCCCGCTGCGATATGAGTCGGGCCGGACACTCTACCTCGGCGACGTGGCCACGCCCAAGGATGCCTCGTTCATCCAGACCAACGTGGTGCGTGTCAACGGGAAACGCGAGGTGTACATCCCGGTCTACCGCCAGCTCGGTGCCAGCACGCTTCGCGTGGTCTCGACGCTGGACTCGCAGCTTCAGGATTTCTCCGAGCGACTGACCCGGTCCAACATCAGCCTCAAGCTCCTGATGGACCAGTCGGTCTACGTCAAGAGCTCGATCATGGCCCTGGTGCAGGAGGGCCTGCTCGGTGCCGTGCTCTGCTCGCTGACAATCCTGATGTTCCTGGGCGAGATCCGGATGACGGCGATCGCCATCATGACGTTGCCGATCTCGATCCTGGCCTCGTCGACGGCGCTCTACTTCACCGGGCAGACGATCAACGTCATGACGCTCGCCGGGATGACGCTGGCCATCGGCCCGATGATCGACAGCGCCATCATCTGCCTGGAGAACACGCACCGGCACCTGGGCCTGGGGGCGAATCCGCACGAGGCGGCGTTCCTGGGTGCCAGCGAGGTCGCCATGCCCGAGCTGGTGTCCACCATCTGCACCTTCCTGGTGCTGGCGCCGCTGGTGCTCACGCCTGGCCTCGGCCAGTTCCTCTTCAAGCCGATGGCCATGGGCGTGGCGTTCTCGATGATCGCGGCCTACTTCCTGTCGCGGACCCTGGTGCCCGCGTGCTCGGCCTACTGGCTCAAGGGGCACGGCGATGGACATGGTCACGGGAACGGGCATGGCAATGGCCACGGCGACGCCCATGCCCACGGGCATGACGCCGGCGACGCCCACGGCGGCTCGCTGTCGAAGCACGACGGTCCCGAGACGTTCACGATCAACGGCAACGGCAACGGCAACGGCAACGGACATGGTCCCGCCCGGCCGGGCGGGATCTTCGGCCCGATGAAGCGTGCGTTCGCCCGCTGGGAGCGGATGATCGACACCGGCATCGAGTACTACGTCAAGGGGCTCGACGCAGTCCTGCGGCACCGGGTCCTGACGATCTGCCTCGGCTTCGGCACCCTGGCGCTGACCATCGCCCTGATGTGGCCAATCCTCCGCAAGGAGTTCTTCCCCGAGGTCGACGCCGGCGCCTTCGAGATGTATGTCCGCACCCGGCAGAGCGGCACGCGCATCGAGGTCACCGAGCGCTGGATCGAGAAGGTCGAGCAGGCCATCCGCGACACCATCGAGGAGGAGGATCTCATGCTGATCCTCTCCGAGCTGGGCGTCACCGCCGACTGGTCAGCCGCCTATACGCCCAACTCGGGCCCGATGGACGCCGTGGTCAAGATTCAGCTCTCCAAGGAGCGGCACTACTCCGCCCAGGAGTATGTGCACATGCTCCGGACCAAGCTGAACGCGAACCCCGAGTTCAATACGAACCTGGAGTTCGCCTTCGACGCCGGCGGCATGGTCCGCGCGGCCATGAACGAGGGCAAGTCGACGCCGATCAGTATCCGCGTGACCGGCAAGAATCAGAAGATCGCCCACAGGATCGCCACGTCGATCAGGGAGGCCACGAAGGACATCAACGGCGTGGTCGACGCGCGGGTCATCCAGCGCCTCGACTATCCACAGTACGTTGTCACGGTCAACCGGATGAAGGCGGCCGACCTGGGCCTGACCCAGTCGGACGTGATGCAGAACGTGGTCGCCGCGTTCAACTCGAGCATCTCGTTCAACAAGCACAACTTCTGGATCGACCCCAAGAGCAAGAACCAGTACTTCGTCGGCGTGCAGTACTGGGAAAAGGACATCCAGTCGATCGAGACCCTGCTCGACATCCCGGTCACGACCCAGCGGCCGGACATCCCCAAGCGGCCGATCCCGCTGCGTAACGTGGTGACCGTCACCCGCGAGACCGTGCCGAGCGAGGTGACGCACTATCAGATCCAGCCGACGATCGAGGTCTCGCTCAACGTCTCCGGCCGCGACCTCGGCCACGTCTCCGACGACGTGATGCAGGCGATCAACCAGTTCGGCGTGGTGGACGAGACCGCGTCGGGGACGTGGCTTCCTTACGACCCGGACAGCAACGAGAAGCGCCGGCTCACCGGCTCGAAGATCGTGCTCAGCGGCGAGTACCTTCGAATGAAGGACACGTTCAACAGCCTCTTCCAGGGATTGATCTACGCCTCGGCGCTGATCTACTTCCTGATGGTCGGCCTGGACAAGTCGTTCGTCGTGCCGCTCTCGGTC
>DAIDHB010000182.1 GCA_027452145.1 Planctomycetales bacterium | reverse complement strand
CCCATCCTGTTGCCCGATGAGGCCGAGCGAAGGCGAATCGAGGAGGGGGTACGGCGGAAGGCCGAGCCGCTCGACGCAACCGCACGCAAGCGGCTCGAGGACTCGTTGAGGCGGAAGGACACGGTGCGACGGAGGATCCTTCGTCACCAGTCGATCAACCTCTACCTCGCCCGGAGCGCGCCGAAGTCGGTTGACTCGCAACGCCTGTCGCTGTTCATCGCCGTGCTGCCGGCCTGGATCCAGGCGTCGCTCGACGCCCTGCCGCCCGACGAGGCCCGCAAGCGACTGACCCTCGCCTATCGTCTCGTCTTTCCGCATCCCCAGGAGATCGACTCGAATCGCAAGGCGACCGGCAAGGCCACTCAGCCGCGGCCGAATGCTCCCAGGAAAGCTCCGGGAAGTACGGCTCCGCGGCCGAAGACCGCACCGCCGGGCAACAACACCACACCGTTCTGAGCGGCCTCCGCTCGCCGCAACACTTTCTCGGCAGCCAGCAATGTCCCAGCTTGACGACGATGTCCGATGGATGAGACTGGCCCTGGGCGAGGCGGCGAAGGGACAGGGAGCCGTCGAGCCGAACCCGATGGTCGGAGCGGTACTGGTCCGCGACGGCCAACCGATCGCCCTCGGCCACCACGAACGGTTCGGCGGGCCCCACGCCGAGATCGTCGCTCTCCGCCGGGCCGGAGAATCCGCGCGGGGAGCGACGCTCTACGTCACGCTCGAACCCTGCTGCCACCACGGCAAGACTCCGCCGTGCACGGACGCGATCGTCGCCGCGGGGATTGCTCGCGTGGTGGCCGCCATCGGTGATCCGTTCCCGGCCGTGAACGGAGGCGGCCTGGCTGCCCTGGCGGCGGCGGGAATCCCCGCCCGCGCCGGCTGCCTGGCCGACGAGGCCCGCGAGCTGAACGCGCCCTACTGGAAGCGATTGACGAGCGGCCGCCCCTACGTCGTCGCCAAGTGGGCCATGACGCTGGACGGCAAGACCGCCGCGGCCTCCGGCGATAGTCGCTGGATCTCGTCCGAAGCCTCTCGGCGTAGGGTCCACGATCTGCGGGGACGGATGGATGCGATCCTCGTCGGCATCGGTACCGTGGTGGCCGACGACCCGCAGTTGACTGCCCGTCCACCGGGCCCGCGACGGCCGCTCCGGGTCGTGCTCGACGCCGCCGCCAGGCTGCCGGACGACGGATACCTCGTCCGGACCGCGCGCGAGGCCTCGGTCCTCGTCGCCGTGACCGACCGGGCCGCGGCCGTCGACCGCGGCCGCCTGCGTTCCGCCGGTTGCGAGGTCGTCGCCTTCCCGGGCGACGGTCCCGTGCCGATCGGTGGGCTCCTTGACGAGCTTGGGCGTCGCGGAATGACCAACGTTCTGGTAGAAGGAGGCGGCCGGGTCCTCGGTTCGTTCCTCGACGCCGGAGAGGCCGACGCCGCCGAGGTCTTCATCGCCCCGATCCTCGAAGGCGGAGACCATCCCAGGACCGCGATCCGGGGGGCCGGTCGCGTGCGGATGAGCGACGCAATCCGCCTTCGGGAAATCCAGGTCGAAAGGATCGGCGATGACACGCTCGTCCGGGGGCGGCTGCCACAGCCCTGGCGGATCCGCGCCGGGTTCGCGACGGACTGACCGATGGGTCGAAGTCCCGCTCGAATCCCCGAACGACTTCGGGCGCCGTCTTGACCGCATCCCTGCCCGATCGTTAGATTCACATGCTGCGATGGCATGGTCCGTGCTGTCGCGACCCCGCCCCCTATTTTCCTCCCCTGGGCCGGACCTTTCGCCGCGGAGAAGCGTTGTTGAGCGAGACACCACTCCAGCCTCCCGCGCCGGGAGGGAAGATCGCCCCCAAGGCGGTCGTCGGCCGCGTGAGCCTGTATCTCCGGCAGCTCGAGTCGTACCAGCGTCAGGGCCTGACCACGGTCTCCAGCAGCCAACTCGGCGAACCGCTCTCGATCAAGAATGCGCAGGTCCGGAAGGACCTGGCGTTCTTTGGGCAGTTCGGACACGCCGGGATCGGATACCGAATCGATGAGCTGATCGACGTCCTGCGGCACATCATCGGCGTCGACCGCGACTGGCCGCTGGCGCTGGTCGGCCTGGGCAATCTCGGGCGGGCGCTGCTGAAGTATCGCGGCTTTCGCACCCGCGGGTTTCACATCGTGGCGCTGTTCGACAACGACCGATCGAAGATCGGCGGAAACCATGACGGACTGACGGTCGAGCCGATCGAATCGCTGGCGCGGATCGTGGCCCTGCACGACATCCGGCTGGCGATCCTGGCCGTCCCAGCGGACGCGGCGCAGGGGGTGGCCGACCACCTCGTGGCCAGCGGGATCCGGGGGATCCTCAATTTTGCCCCCGTGCCACTGCTGGTCCCTCCGGGGGTCAACCTCGTCGGGGTGGACCTGAGCATCCAGCTCGAAAACCTCGTGTACAAGGTCCAGCAGTCGGAGGGCGAGGTCTCGTGCGCCGGCTGAGGAGCGACTGCCGGGACAGCCGGCCCGGGAAGATGCTGTCCAGATACGGCTGGGCCATCGGGAGAGCGTTCGTCGGCCGGCTCAATGGCCGGCTCGGGGCGGACGCCCCGCGATGTCGCGACGATACCAGGCGCCCGGGAACTTGATGGCGGCGGCCGCCTCGTAGGCGCGGGCTCGGGCGTCCTCGAGGGTATCGCCCAGGGCGGTGACGTTGAGCACCCGGCCGCCGTCGGTGACGACCCGGGACTCGCGGCCGGGGCCGGGCTCGACGCGGAGCGTGGTCCCGGCGTGGAAGACCTTGACGTCCGGCATCCGATCGGCGGCCTCGAGATTCTGGATCGGCCGTTCGCGTTCGTAGTGGCCGGGATAGCCCTCGGCCGCCATGACCACGGTCACCGCCGGGCGGTGATCCCACTGGATCGCGACGCGGTCGAGCCGCTCGTCGACGGCCGCCTCGAGGACGTCGAGCAGGTCCGAACGCATACGCATCAGGATGGCCTGGGTCTCGGGATCGCCGAAGCGGACGTTGAACTCCAGCACCTTCGGTCCCTGGTTGGTCAGCATCAGCCCCGCGTAGAGCACGCCGCGGAATGGGCGGCGGGCACGCTTGAGCGCGTGGACGGCCGGGACGAGGATCTCGCGCTCGACCTGCTCCATCAGCGCGGGGGTGATGATGGGGTTGGGCGAGAACGCGCCCATGCCGCCGGTGTTAGGTCCCTCGTCGTGGTCGAAGGCGCGCTTGTGGTCCTGGCATGATTCGAGCGGCACGATGGTGCGGCCGTCGGTGATGGCCAGCACGCTGGTCTCCTGGCCGTCCAGCCGCTCCTCGATGATGATCCGGTCGCCGGCCTGGCCGAAGACCCGACGGATCATGATCTGGTCGATGGCATCGAGCGCCTGTCGCAGATTGTTGCAGACGAACACGCCCTTGCCGGCGGCGAGTCCGTCGGCCTTGAGGACCAGGCCGACGGGGCGGCCGAGGACGAAGTCGCGGGCCTCGGCGGCGGAGGCGAACGTCCGGCGCCGGCCGCGCTCGTCGATCTCGACCTGGACGCCGGGCGCCTGCATCTCGCGGGGGTCCATGATCCGGTCGATGGCCTCGAGCGCCTCGCCGGCCGTGCGGCAGTGCAGGGTATTCCGCACAGACGACCGGCCCCGGGAGCGGACGGTCAGCGAGACCTCGCGCGAGAGCGCGTAGTGCTCGGCGTCGGGGGCCGAGACGAAGATGCGGCAGTCGGCCGTCGGGATGCCGGCCTGGCGCATAAGCTCCTTGGCGAAGACCTTGCTCCCCTCCAGCTCCGCGGCCTCGCGCCTCGGGCCGAAGATCCGCAGCCCCTCGCGCTGGAAGGCGTCGACGATCCCCTTGACCAGCGGCTCCTCGGGGCCGACCACGGTCAGGCCGATCCCTTCCCTCCTGGCGAACTGGGTGAGGCCGCGGATGTCCGACTGGTCGATCACGACGTTCTGGACATCGAGAGCCGTGCCGGCATTGCCCGGCGCGCAGTAAACCGCGCTGACGCGCGGCGATTGCTTGAGCTTCCAGCACAGGGCGTGTTCACGCCCTCCCTTGCCGATGACGAGCACTTTCAACGCACCAGCCCCCATCCGTCCCAACGTCTTGTCTCTGCCTCGATCCGCTCCGTGATTCGAAGTCCACGCCTGCGCGAGCCTATTGTACGCGAACCGCGTCGCGGGAGGACAGTTGACTATCCGGCGCCGCGCCCCGACCCGCGCGCCAGGACTGGCCGGGCGCCCGCGACGCCGGGGGTTTTCGGCCGACGTCTGGTATTGTAGACTGGATGTTTTGCTGGCCGTGCGGGGAGATCTCCGGCGACGCCGGTCCCGCCCGGGACTTTTGCTATCGGGAGTCAGGTCGTGAGGCACGTGGCGGTGGTCGGCGCGAGCGGCGCCGTGGGCGAGCGGATGATCCGGCTACTCGAGGAACGCGAGTTTCCGATCGCCTCGATCCGGTTCCTGGCGTCGGAGCGGAGCGCGGGGAAGACCGTGACCTTCCGCGGCGAGAGCCACACGATCCGCCCGCTGGCGCCCGAGGCGTTCGAAGGCGTCGAGATCGTCCTGTCGAGCACGCCGGCCTCCGTTTCGCGCGAGTGGAGCCCGGTGGCGGCCCGGGCCGGGGCGGTCGTCGTGGACAACTCGAGCGCGTTCCGCATGGAGCCCGACGTGCCGCTGGTCGTGCCCGAGGTCAATCCGCGGGACATCCTCAAGCATCGGGGTATCATCGCCAACCCGAACTGCTCGACCATCCAGATGGTCGTCGCTCTCAAGCCGCTGCACGACGCGGCGCGGGTGCGGCGGGTCGTCGTCAGCACGTATCAGTCGGTCTCGGGCGCCGGGCAGAAGGGCATTACTGAGCTGGACCGCCAGTCCGAGGCCGCGTACCGCGGCGAGGCCCCGCCGTCGCCCTCGAAGTTCCCCCATCCGATCCTGGGCAACTGCATCCCGCAGATCGACGACTTCCTCCCCACGGGTTACACCAAGGAGGAGATGAAGATGGTCAACGAGACGCGGAAGATCATGGGAGATCCGACGATCGAGGTCAGCCCCACCTGCGTGCGGGTACCGGTGCCCTTCTGCCACAGCGAGTCGATCCTGGTCGAGACCGAGCGGCCGATCTCGGTCGAGGAGGCCAGGGCGCTCTGGGCGGACGCGCCGGGCGTGACGGTCGTGGACGACCCGCTCGCACGCGCCTATCCCCTGGCAACAACCGCCGCGGAGAAGGACGACGTCTTCGTGGGACGAATCCGTCCCGACCTGGGGCGGCCCAACGCGCTGTTGTTCTGGTGCGTCAGCGACAACCTTCGCAAGGGCGCGGCGACGAATGCCGTGCAGATCGCCGAGAAGCTCCTGGAGCTGGCGCCGGTGGAGGTCTGAGGGCCCGGTCTGCCGCCGCCGTCGGACGACTGCACCGTCGCCATGAGGAACATCAAGCTCACGCTTTGCTACGACGGGACCGACTTCCACGGCTGGCAGCGCCAGCCGAGGTTGCGGACCGTACAACAGGTGCTCGAGGAGGCCATCGAGGGGCTCACCGGCGAGCGGCCGGTGACGACGGCGAGCGGCCGGACCGATGCCGGGGTCCACGCGCTCGGCCAGGTCGTCCACTTCCTCACCCCGTCGCGGCATTCGGCCGAGACCTTCCAGCGGGCGCTCAATGCGCTCCTGCCGCGGGACGTCCGGGTGCTGGCCGCGGCCGAGGCGACCCAGGCATTCCACGCGACGCTCGACGCCCGGTCCAAGCGCTATCGCTACGTCATCGACAACGCCCGCGTGGCCAGCCCGTTCGGGCTCCGGTATCGCTGGCACATCCCGCACCGGCTGGACGCCGACGCCATGGCGAGGGCCGGCGCCAGCCTGCTCGGCCGGCACGATTTCCGCAGCTTCGAGACTGATTGGCCCAACCGGATGAGCAGCGTGCGGACGGTACTCGACCTGGCCGTCGCCCGCCGCGACGACGAGGTCACGATCGAGGTCGAGGCGGACGGTTTCCTCTACAACATGGTTCGGTCGATCGCCGGGACCCTCGTGCTCGTCGGCTCGGGCAAGCGGCCCGAAGAGTGGGTGGCGGAGGTCCTGGCGGCTGAGAATCGCGTCGAGGCCGGCCCGACCGCTCCCGCGCAGGGGCTCTTCCTGCTCACCGTCCGCTACTGATGGATTGATCATGAGAATCGTTCACGTCATCACTCGGCTCATCCTGGGCGGGGCGCAGGAGAATACCCTGCTGACCGTCGAGGGGCTGCACCACTCGTATCGCGACGACGTGACGCTGATCACCGGGCCGGCGGAGGGGCCCGAGGGGGATCTGTTCGCGCGGGCCGAGTCTCAGGGACTGAAAGTCGAGCTGATGCCCGAGCTGGTCCGGCCGATCCGGCCGCTGGCGGACTGGACGGCCTACCGGAAGCTTCGCGAGGCGTTCCGCCGGCTGAAGCCCGAGGTCGTGCACACGCACAGCTCGAAGGCAGGGATCCTGGGCCGGGCGGCGTCCTGGGATGAGCGGGTGCCGGCGATCGTTCACACGATTCACGGGCTGCCGTTGGGGCCGTTCGAAACGCCGATGCGAAACCGGCTCTACATCGCTCTGGAGCGATGGGCCGCGCGGCGGTGCCACGCGATCGTGGGTGTCTGTGACGCGATGGCCGAGCAGGCTCTCGCGGCCGGCGTCGGGCGGCCCGAACAATACCTCACGGTCTACAGCGGCATGGACGCGGACGCGTTCCTGAACCCGCCGAGATCGCGTGAGGAGGTCCGCCGCGAGCTGGGCCTGGCCGATGACGACGTGGCGTTCGCCACCGTGGCGCGGCTGTTCGAGCTCAAGGGGCACGACGACATCCTGGCGATTGCACGACGAGTCGTCTCCGAGAACCCCCGCGTGCGTTTCGTGTGGATCGGCGACGGCATCCTGCGGGACCGGTTCCTGGCCGACATCGAACGCCTGGGTCTGGGGTCGTCGTTCATCCTGACGGGTCTGGTGCCGCCCGGGCGGATTCCGGAGCTGCTCCAGGCGGTCGATGCGGTGGTCCACCCGAGCCTGCGCGAGGGCCTGGCGCGGGTATTGCCGCAAAGCCTGCTGGTGGGCCGTCCGGTGATCAGCTACGACGTCGACGGCGCCCGCGAGGTGGTGGTGCCAGAGACGGGGGTCCTGCTGAGGCCGAGGGATGTCGAGGGACTCGCGAGCGGAATCCTCCGGCTCGCGGGCAACCCCGCGCTGCGGGCGGCGATGGGCGCCGAGGGCCGTCGGCGGTTCGCCGATCAGTTCCGTCACGAGACGATGACGCGAGAACTTCGCTCACTTTACGAGCGGCTGCTCGCCGGCGGCGCCGCGGGCTGTGGCGATAGGCGTGGCCTCGTCGTCGGGCCGTGACTCGCCCTGCGTGACGACCGAGAGGAACAGAGTCTGGTACTTCCCCTTCGTGATCCAGAATCCCTCGACGCGCTCAACGGGCGTCACCTCGAGCCCGAAATGCTCCCTCATGACCTCGATCTCGTTCTCGCGGAGCGCGGTGAGCACGGATCGGCCGCCGGTCAGGTGCGAGAAGAAGCCTGCGGGGTCGCGGGTCTCGGCGATCGGGTAACCGAGCGCATAGACGACGCCAGGCTCCTGGTACTCGAGCATCACCGGCTCGAGCCCCGTGTTCGCGGCCAGCGCGCGGAGGCGCTCGCCGACGATCCGCGACGTGCGGAACGACTCGCACATGGGCACGACGGCCCCGGTCGCGATCACCAGGATGGCCGCCCAGCAGGCGGCCAGCGCATGGGCGGCACGCCGGCCCTCGCCGCGCTGGAAGCGAGTCAAGCCGACCAGCATGGACCCGGCCACGAGCGTCGCGATGACGACCAGCAGCAGGCCCACGCCGCCCGGCAGGAAGGCCGCACCGGCGATGAGCACTGCGGCGATGGACAGGCCGATCCCGACGAGCATCGCCATCGCCAGCCGGCCGAGCGGCCGGCGGCGGATGTTGACGCCCTCGTCGGCCAGCGACAGGATCAGCCAGCCCGCAAGCAGCGCCCACGAGGGGAAGGCGGGCAGGTAATAGTGGATCAACTTGGTGCGGGAGCACTCGAGCAGGATCATCGGGCCGATGGACCAGCCCAGCAGGTAGGCCAGCGCCGGCTGGGACCGCCTTCGGGCCCAGGCACCGGCGATCGCCGCCGGGATGAGCGCCGACCAGGGGAAAAAGACGAGCGTGGCAACGGTCGGATAATAGCCGGGGAAGCCGCCGTGCGTCTCGCGATCCACGGCCACGCGCCTCAGGAGCTGGTCGCCGACGGCAAATCGGAGGAATTCGCCGCCCGAGGCGATACTGACCGCGGCGAACCAGGGAGCCGAGACGAGCAGCAGGCTGGCGATGCCCCATCGCCATCGGAGTCGCTCGCGCGGCGGGACCGGCCAGCCGCACCACCACGCCACGGCGCTCGCGGCGGCGACGATCGCCGGCCCGACCGGCCCTTTTGTCAGGATCGCCAGGTTGAGTGCGGCCCAGAACCCCGCCGCCGCCAGCCGCGAATCCCGACGCGACAGGACCCAGAGCGATGCCTGCGCGCCCAGCAGCCAGAGCGCCAGCGTGGCGTCCGTCGTCGCCAGCTTCGACTCCACGGCGACGATCGGCGCCGTCGCGTAGATCAGTCCTGCGAGCCGTCCCCCGCGCGGACCCAGCAATCGGCGCCCCAGCCACCAGACGCCCACGACGGCCGCCGCACCGGCGAGGCTCGACGCCAGCCGGGCGCCAAACGGATTGTCGCCCGCCAGAGCGGTCGTCAGGCCCATCAGCCAGTAGATCAGGATCGGCTTGTGGTAGCGCGGCTCGCCGTTGTACGTCGGCAGGAACCAGTCGCCGCGGGCACGCATCTCGCGGACGGCCACCGCATAACGCGGCTCGTCGCGATCCCACAACCCGGTGCGGTCGTTGCCGGCGAGGTTAATGGCCAGCGCCAGCACGGCGAGCGCAGCCGGCTCGCGCCACCGCCGCCAGCCTGCCCCGGCGTCGGGCGAATCGGCCCGCGGGTCGTCCTGCCCTTCGATCGCGACCTCCTGCTCCACGGCTCCCTCCTGGAGGCTCCGGCGAAATCCCACGGGCGCCGGTCCCCGAGCGCGAGCATGGGGACGCAAACGGCCCGGCCGCGGTAAGATAGCGGATGCCCAGGATTTCGGGGAGTTCAATCCGCACGCCGCATCGCAAGAGACAGAACGATGGAGCACCGCACCGAGGCTGCCTGCTTGCTCGAGACAGGCGCAATGTACCGCGAGCGGGTCGGATTGACCCGGTCGGATGACCCCAGCGGCCTTGTCTTCGCCGGGTTCAAGCACGGTGCGTTCTCGCTCTACTTCGGGGACGAGCCGATCTACCACTTCGACCGCGAAGGTCGCTGGCAGCGTGCGTTTCTCGATGGCCGGCATTTTCTCAAGGGGCTCGACGGCGAGGTCCACGCGATCGACCGTCCGCGCGAGGGCGCCAACATGATCCTTCGGCGCCGGAAGCTAACCGCCAAGGAGGTCCGCGAACTGGACGAGCGCGTGCGACAGGTCGCGGTCGAGCTGCGGCGCGAGATCGAGTCTGGCCGATGCCTGCGGCGCGAGCCGCCCGACGGTTCGGCTCGTCCGCTCGGAAACGACGAATTGCTGGAATTCCTCGCCAGGATCGGCCGGTGGGACTCCGGCACCTGGAGTCTCCAGGCATCTCGGTTTCGGACCCTGTACGACCTACCATTCCTCCCGCCCGAATGCCAGAACGCCGTGGTCGTCCAGGCCACAATCGAGCCGGGCTCCGACCGATCATTCGGTGTCGCAAGATCCGAGGGGCAGGTCTGGACCCGGAATCCCGAGGGCTTCGAGCGACACGTCCGCGAGGTCGCCGAGATCTGGGGTCAGCGGTTGCTTCAGGCGCGACTGGTCTACCTGGCGGACCGAGGCGTGCTCCGTCGGCCGGCGGTCCAGGTGAACCAGTTCCTCGAAACCGTCGGCCGCGCATTTCCGATCGGAGTCGGGTCGAAGCCAGGCCAGGCTCGGCTCGACGGGGTCCATTTGTTCCTCGATGACTTCCAGGGGTTGTCCATCGATCCCGAGGAATGGCGCGGGTTCATCGGGCGCGGCGCGATCCGGGTCAGCCTGGGCGTCGAGTCAGGTGCTCCCGTGGTCCGGTCGCTCTATCAGAAGGCGTGGAGCGAAGACGAACTTCGCGCGACGGTCGCCGCGGCGAAGGCGGCCGGCCTGGGAATCAGCGTGCTGGCGCTGGTCGGCGCCGGCGGCGTGCGATATGCCGAGGATCACGTTGTTTCGACGGCCGAGCTCCTGACTTCGCTCAATCTGAATCGCGGCGATTTCGTCTTCCTTCTCGATGAGAAAGAACTGGGTGAGCATCGAGCGGACGAATCAGCCCTTGAGCCGCTGCGGGGAGCGGCGTGGTCCGATCAGCAGAGCAGGCTGAAAAAGGCGCTGGAGCCGCTCCGCGCCCGGGGCATCAAGGTTTTGCCGTATACGATGGAAAAACAATGGATGTGACGGAGACGGAGCCATGAGCGTCACTCCGATAGGCGGAGATTTATCGGTTCCCTGGCCGCATGACCTGCTCGACAGGATGGAGCGCGCCGTGGAGAGAGTACTTGATCGACTGAGACGCGTAACGGCGACCCTTGAGGGGGAGGGTATCCCCTATGCCATCATCGGCGGCAACGCGGTGGCCTCGTGGGTGGCGCGCATCGACGAGGCGGCGGTGAGAAACACTCCGGATGTGGATATCCTGCTTAACCGCTCGGAACTCGAGGCGGCCAAGCAAGTCCTCGGCGTGGCCGGTTTCGTCTATCGGAACGTCGAGGGGCTCGACATCTTTCTCGACGGGCCCGCGGCCAGGGTCAGGGCTGTCGTGCACATCGTCTGGGCGGGAGAGAAGGTCCGGAGCGACGATCCGGTGCCCGCCCCGCTGGTAACGGAGGCGGAAGTCGCGGATACCTCACGTGTCGTTTCGCCTGAACCCCTGGTCAGGATGAAACTGACGTCGTATCGCCTGAAAGATCGAGTCCACATTCGGGACATGATCGACGTCGGTCTTATCGACGAAATCTGGCTGAGTCGGTTTCCCGAGCCGCTTTCGGGGCGGCTCAAGGCACTTCTGGATGACCCCGAGGGCTGATAACCTCGGCCCCTCGACCGGAGGAACACACACGCGAATGCGCAGAGCCTCGATCGTGGTCGCCTCGGGCCTGGTGGTCCTTGTCGTGCTGGCCGCCTGGGCGCGATGGGACGCCCTCCACCCTGCGCCGCCGGCCGATCCCGCGGATTTGACCCCGGGCCAGGATCAGGCCCGGGTGGTCGTGCGCGAGATCCGGCTCATCCGGGGCGGCGAGGACGACGAGCTCGAGGACGATCCCGTCGACGCCACCCAGGGCGCGGCGAGGATCGGGTCGTTCGCGTTCCTGGTGGAGCTGGACGTGCAGAAGGTGCTGCGGGGCCGGTTCCCTCGGCGGTCGGTCCGTATCCTGGTGCATTCCCCGGGCGCCGATCTGGGCGTGAACCGGGTCGGCGAGCGCGGGGTGCTGCACCGCCGTCGCGAGGGTTCGGGAGGGCGCTACTGGTTCCGGCCGGATTCCGATAAAGAGGGTTGATGACGGGACCGCGACAATCAGTGCCCAAATCGCCGGGTGCGCCGGCCGCCGACGAAGCTGTCGAAGACAAGGTTGCCGATCTCGTCGGTCGAGCAGTACGCGGCCACGCCGCGGGAGACGCGGGCCATCTCCTCGACGAAGTTGACCAGGCCGAGATAGAAGTAATCCTCGATGAGCGCGAAGCTCGAGACGCGGATGCCGGCGTTGGCGCAGTTGCGGACCTCGGCCAGGGTGTGCGTGGCGGTCTTCTCGGCGGGCGGGTAGATCAACACCACCTCGCGGCCCTCGATGTGGGCCGTGGGCTCGCCGTCGGTGATGACGATGATCTGCTTGTTCGCGGCCGGCTGGCGCGTCAGGACGCTCCGCGCCAGGCGGAGGCCGGCGTGGATGTTGGTGAAGTGCTGCGGGACGCGATTGGCCGGATGGTCCAGGTCGAAGCGCAGGTGGATCCGGCTGTCAAACATGCTGACCGGCTTGGGCGCCGAGTTGATGAGCTGCCGCTCGTTCATCACGTTGGCGAACGTGTAGAAGCCGATCATTTGCAGCGAGTCTTGCGGATAGCGGGCTCGCACCATCGCCTGCAAGGCCAGAGCGACCTTCTTCGTCGTGTAATACTTGCCGTAGCGGTTCATCGAGCCGCTCATGTCGATCAGGACGACCGTCGCGCAGCGGGTCTGGAACTCGGTCTCGTGGACGACGTAATCCTCCGACGAGAGCCGGATCGGCACGCCGCCGCCCTGGCGGATGTAGGCATTCTTGATGGTCTCGTGCAGGTTGAGATTCGCCAGCGAGTCGCCGTAGACATACGGCCGGGTGTCCTCGACCGGCACGGTGCCCTCGCCCTTCTCGGCCGTGTCGTGGCGGCCGAGCGAGTCGCGGCGGAAGGACTGGAACAGGTCGTCGAGCGACTTGTCCTGGATGCGGCGGATCCCCTTCGGCGTAACCCGCCACTGTCCCTCGGTGTCCTTCTCGATCAGGCCCTCTTTCTGGATCAGGTCGACGACCTCGGGCATCTCGTCCTCGAGGTCGTCCATGTTGCGGAGGACCCGCTCGCCGTACTGCATCAGGTATTCGGAGAGCTGGTCGAAGACCTTGTCGGCGGACTGCGGGAGGAACTGCTGCGAGCCGTCCCACTTGCTGTATTCATACAAGGACATGGGCGAGCGATCCCCTCGAGGTTCAACGCCGATACGTCGCGCCACCGGCCTTGGCCGCCTTGTTCAGCTTGTTGTTGACGTGCAGCCCCTCGAGCAGGAACTCGGCCGCGCTGGCGACGGCGGCGTCGCGGCCGTCGCGGTCCTTGAGCTCCGGCACGAGCTTCGCCGCCAGCTCCTCGGCGCGCTTCTTCAGGCCGGGGACCCTGGCGATCCGCTCGAGGACCGTGCGAGTCGAGAGCGAGTCTCCGAGTTCGACGCTATTGCCCGACTCGAAGTGCTCGACGACCGGCCGCAGCTCGCGGGCGTCGACATGCAGGAGGAAGATGTTCTTGACCGCCTCGTCGACGATCCGGTGGATCAGCTTGTCCTCGTGGCCGTCGTCCTCCGACATCGTCAGCTCGAGCTTGCCCCGCGAGCTTGCGGCCGCGGAGGCAAGGTCCGAGACGCGCGGGACGATCCAGCTCTCGTGGTTGATGATCGCCCGCCGCTCGGCGTTGGAGACGACGTTCTCCAGGTTGGCGATCGACATCCGGACCGATACGCCCGACTGCTGGTTCACGTGCGGCGACGTCCGCGCCAGCCGTGAGGCCTCCTCGACGATCTCCTTGACATAGATCGGCACGGCCAGAGTGGTCCCGTTCTGCCCGCGAGCCAGCCAGGCGTTCTGTTCGCTGATGGCAATGCCGATCTCGCGGGTCAGCGGATAATGCGTGCGGACGACCGAGCCGATCCGGTCCTTCAGCGGCGTGACGATCCGGCCGCGGTTGGTGTAGTCCTCGGGGTTGGCCGAGAAGACCATGCAGAGGTCCAGATTCAGCCGGATCGGATAGCCGCGGATCTGGACATCGCGCTCCTCGAGCACGTTGAAGAGGCCGACCTGGATCTTTGGCGCCAGGTCGGGCAGTTCGTTGATGCAGAAGATCCCGCGATTCGTGCGCGGGATCAGCCCGAAGTGCATCGTCATCTCGCTCGAGAGATAGCGCCCCTCGGCGTGCTTGATCATGTCGACTTCGCCGATCAGGTCGGCGATGGTGACGTCGGGCGTGGCGAGCTTCTCATGGTAGCGCCGATCGGGACCAATCCACTCGATCGGGGTTTCGTCGCCCCGTTCGGCGATGAGGTCGCGTGCCAGGCGGGAGATCGGGTGGAAGGGGTCGTCGTTGATCTCGGACCCGGCGACAATCGGGATCGCGTCATCGAGCAAATGCACAAGCTGCCGCAACATCCGGGTCTTGGCCTGTCCGCGCAGGCCGAGGAACAGCATGTCGTGCCTGGAGAGGATCGCGTTCTGGATCTGGGGGACGACGGTCTCCTCGTAGCCGAGAATGTCCGGGAACAGCGGCTCGCCCGACTCCAGCTTGGCGACCAGATTCCTCCTCATCTCGTCCTTGACCGACTCGACTCGATATCCGCTCGCCCTCAATTCGCCCAGGGTCCTGGGCCGGTCCGTCATCATCGGTTGGTTGCCTCTCCGGGTGGGTCGAACCGCGCAGCTCGTCAGGAAAAGCTCCCCTTATGCTAGGCATCCGCCCAGGTGAAGTCAACGCGGGGGCGTACAGCAGTTCAGCATTAATCCCTGCCGGATAAGGGGATGGGTCGGAGAACGGGCGTCCGAGTCCCGGCCCGGATCATCAGGGGCCGTCGGAGTGGTATTTGAACAGCCGGCTGACGCTTTCGCGGCGATGGATCGAAAGGATGGCGTCGGCGAACAGGCTGGCGATGCTGACGACCTTGCAGCAGGGAGCCAGGGGTTCGAATCGATACTGGATGGTGTCGGTCAGCACGAGCTCCTTGATCGGACTCTGGGCGAGCTTGGCCGCCGAGCCCCGGGAGAAAACGCCGTGCGAGACGCAGGCATAGATGTCGCGAGCCCCGCGGCGCCGGCATTCCTGGGCCATCTGGATGAGCGTGCCGCCGGTGATCGTGAAGTCGTCCACGATCAGGACGTTTCGCCCCTCGACCTCGCCGACGATGTCGAGCATCTCCGCCTTCTCGTCGTGGCCGCGTCGGGTCTTGTTGCCGAAGACGACGGGCGCGTTCATCATCTCGCCGAAGCGATACGCCTGCTTGCCGAAGCCGACGTCGGGCGCCGCGACGGTCAGGTCCGGGATCTTCTTGGCACGGAAGTAGTCGACCAGCACGGGCATCGCGTAGAGGTGGTCGACCGGGATTTTGAAGAATCCCTGGATCTGTGGGCTGTGCAGGTCCATCGTCAGCACGCGGTCGGCGCCCGCGGCCTCGATGCAGTCGGCGCAGACGCGGGCCCGGATCGACACGCGGGGCTCGTCCTTCTTGTCCCCCTTGGCATAGGAGAAGTAGGGGATGACGGCCGTGACCTGCGTCGCGCTGGCTCGCTTGAAGGCGTCGATCCAGAACAGCAACTCGACGAGGTTGTCGTTGACCGGGTAATCGATCCCCTGGACGATGAAGACGTCGCGGCCGCGGACGTTTTCCAGGACGCGGACGAAGACGTTCCCCTCGCTGAAGACCATGGTCTCCGATCTGGCCAGCTCGAGGCCCAGCCGGCTGCAGATCGCCTGTCCGATCCCCTGGCTCGAGCTGCCCGCAAAGACCTTCAACTCGCCGTAGGGATCGGTCTTCTTGGACGATTCCTCGGTGCAGATCAACGACTTGTCCATGCTCACGATGGTCGCTCCGCCGCATCCGACGACCCGGGGCCGGCTCCTTCCCCCGCCCGTCCGGATCGATCGAACGTGTCCCGCTGCGCCCGGCCGGTGGAGAATAATCCCACACTTCCACGCCCCGACATCTAATCTTAACATCCGCGGCGAGCCGCCGCCAGTTTGGCCGGCGCGAGGGGGCCGTTGCCCGGCCATGCGGCCAGCAGGCCCGACCCACCCCGTCGGAAGATGGTGCCTCCGGTCTGCCCGTTGGTTTACAATGCCCCCGTGGGGATGTGCGACCCGGCCGCCTCGCATGTCGCGAGGATTCGTGTCGCGTCGTGGCGAATCGTGTCGCGAAGACCTGATCGCGAGGGATGGCCCCGTCACCATGAAAGGTCCTGGAATGATTCATCGTCTTGCTCTGGCTCGCTCCGCTCGATTGCTGGCAGGCCTCGCGATTGTCGGCTCCCTCGTTCTGCTGTTCGACGGGGCGAGCCGAGGCTCTCGACCGGGCCTGGGACGGCACCGCACTCCGGCTGAGAGGAACCTGAAGCTCGTCTCGTACACCCAGGAGGAAGGCCCCAGCCTCGAGGGCGGGGTCGGCTGGATCAACAGCGGGCCGATCCACCTCAGCGAGCTCCGAGGCAAGATCGTCCTGCTCGACTTCTGGACGTTCTGCTGCATCAACTGCCACCACGTCTTGCCCGATCTGGCGAAGCTCGAGGCCAAGTACCCCAACGAGCTGGTCGTCATCGGGGTGCACACGGGCAAGTTTCCCGCCGAGCACGAGACCGCGAACATCCGCCGCAAGGTGGCCGAGTACCGCATCAAGCACCCGGTGATCAACGACGCGCGTCAGGTTCTCTGGACCCGGTTCGGCGTCGAGAGCTGGCCGACGCTGGTCCTGATCGACGCCAACGGCCAGTACGTGGGCAAGGTCTCCGGCGAGGGGCACTACGAACAGCTCGACCGCGTCATCGGCAAGCTCGTGGCGGCACACCAGCAGCGCGGCGATCTGAACCTGACGCCGCTGAAATTCTCCCCCGAGATGGATCGCACGCCAGAAGGCCCCCTGCTCTTCCCCGGCAAGGTCTTCGCCGACGTCCCGGGCCGGCGACTGTTCGTCTCGGACACCGGTCACAACCGGATCGTCCAGGCGGGGCTCGACGGCTCCGATGCCATCGCCATCGGCGACGGCCAGGAGGGCTTCGAGGACGGCCCGTACGAGAAGGCCCGGTTCAATCGGCCGCAGGGGGTCTACGCCGAGGGCGACACGATCTACGTCGCCGACACCGAGAACCACGCGATCCGCGCGGTGGACCTGAAGGCCCGGCAGGTCGCCACGCTGGCCGGCACCGGCCGTCAGATGATGCGGATCTATCCGCGGCCCTTCAGCGGCCCGGCGCGTACGACCGCGCTGTCGAGCCCCTGGGACGTCATCCGCATCCCGGGAGACCGGCACCTCTACATCGCCATGGCCGGCCCGCACCAGATCTGGAGGTATGATCCCGAGTCCGAGACCGTCAGTGTGCTGGCCGGATCGGGCTACGAGAACATCCTCGACGGCGGCGCCGAGGAGGCCCGCTTCGCCCAGCCGAGCGGGCTGGCCACCGACGGCGACCACCTGTTCGTGGCCGACTCGGAGGTCTCGGGCATCCGCATGATCACGGGCGTCCGCACCCGCGAGCCGATCGTGCGGACCATCGTCGGCCGGGGCCTGTTCATCAACGGCGACCACGACGGCGCCGGCAACTCGGTGCTGCTCCAGCACTGCCTTGGCGTCGCCTACGGGAACGGCCATCTCTACATCGCCGACTCATATAACAATAAAATCAAGGCCTGCACGGTCAAGTCGCACGCCGTCCATACACTCGTCGGCGCCGGGCAGGGCCACCCGGGAGATCAGGATAATCCGCCGCACTTCTACGAGCCCGGCGGGATCAGCGTGGCAGGGCACGAGCTCTACGTGGCCGACACCAACAATCACAAGGTCCGCGTGGTCGACCTCAAGACCCGCGCGGTCCGCACGATCGCCCTGGCCGGCCTCCAGGCACCCCGGCAGGCGCCCCGTCCGCCCAGCTTCGCCCGGGCCAGCGTGATCGACGCACCCGCTGCCGAGGCCGCGCCCGGCGAGGAGGTGGCGTTCGCGGTCAACCTGAACCTGACGAAGGGGGACAAGCTCAACGAGGACGAGCCGACGATCTACCTGGTCGAGGCCCCGGGCAAGACGGACGCCCTCTCGAGCAAGGTTCGTCCCGAGGGCGAGCGGATCAAGCCCGCGACGCCGAGCTTCACGGTTAAGGTTCCCCTGGCGCGTACGATGGCCGCCGGCGATACCCTCGACCTGCGGGTCTCGGTGCAGAGTTTCGTCTGCAACGGCGACTCGAAGCTCTGTCGCATCCAGCGGCACGTGTGGAACGTTCCCGTGCGATTTTCGAGCGACGCGAAGCCGGGCGAGGCGATTCCTCTCAACGTGCGTGCGAAAGGGTCGAGGCTGGGCGAATAAATTCCAGCCGGGCCAATCCGGGCCGAGCCGTCGTCGGAGAGATGGAGCGTCGATCAGGAGTCCGTGGCGGCCGCCGTCTCGGCGGCCGCCGCGGCGTCCGAGAGCAGCCGCAACCCGATCGGCAGCGAGTCGCCCAGCGCCTGCCCTTCCTGCGCGGTCTGGAGCTCGTGATACTCGCGCACCGGCCGCAACGTCTCCTCGTCGGCTCCTAGCTCGGCGAGCCGGGCGAACACCCGCTGCCGTAGCAAGTCATCCAAATCGCGGGCGCGGTCGTTGGCAACGCGGGCGAGCTGCGACAGGGCGAAGATCGCCTCGGCCGTCTCGCGGCCCGGTGCGAATGTTCGCGAGAGCAGCGCCTCAGTCCAGCGCTCGGCGGCCTCGCGTCGGACCGCCGTGTTCGCCAGTCCGTAGAGCGGCACCCGGGCACCGAACCGGCCGAGGCACCACAGCGCCGTCGCGCCGGGGATCGGGGTCCGCTCCTTGATCAGCACCGAACCCAGCATCTCTTTGACCTCGGGCGAGAGCCGCTCGAGGCTCGCGGCGCAGCGCCACATCTCGGCCAGCTCGTGCGGCTCGGGCTTGGGCCGGCCGGCCTTCTTCGCCGGGCTCGTCCCCTTGGCGGGCATCAGGAACGCCGCCAGCCGCCGGTGGATCTCCTCGTGATGCGCCCGGGCCAGGCCGGCCGCGACCCGCCGCCAGAGGATCCACCACTCGGCCCAGCACTGCACTTCCCTGGTGTGTCGCACCCCCTGCGAGAAGATCGGCCAGAGGGCCTTGATCCGGACCTCGTCCAGCGGGTATCCCCGACCGGGGCGTAGCGCGAATCCCGCGAGGTTGAGCCAGCGTGACTCGTGCTGCGGGCTCTTGAGACGGTGGTCGGCCAGCTCCTTCAGCGGCTCCCAGAAGGCGCGCAGTGCCGACGGTGGCCACCGGTCCCGCGGTTCCTCGAGCGCCTCCTCGAGCCGCTTGATGACCCTCGATGGGTTGGGGGCGTCCGGAGGCTGGTTGATGCCCGCCTGGAACGCCGCGCGGATGACCTCGACCGCCGCGTCGATCACGGATTGCTCGAGGACGTCGCGGTCGGTCTCGCGGCCCGTGACCGTCCCGCGCGGCGCGGGCTGGCCGGCGGGCCCGCGGAGCTGGATCTGGAGCCGCCAGCGGCGGTCGTCGGTGCGCGACTGGCACCACAGCTCGACGGTGCCGACCTCCGTCACCCGCGCCGCCAGGCTGACCGGCACGCGCTCGGCCTTCGCCTTGCGCCCGACTCGCATCAAGCCCTGAAGCGGCGGCAGCTCGCGGATCGAATCCGGGTCGGAGCCGACGAGATCCCCGGGCCGGTCGTCCGGGCGGACCGAGCTGCTTGCGAGCGGGAATGCGACCGGCTGGCCCATCAATAGCTCGAAGTCGTGGCCGGCGATCGCGATCTCCTCGCCCTCCTGCGCATCGCGCGGAACCGCGCAGAGCCATGGCCGGTCGGACGCCGTGACCGACTCGAATCCGACGTAGAAGGACCGCGCGGTCCCGCCGCCGATCCGGATGCCGCCGCCTCGCCGCACCACGCCGTAATACGCGGCCCCGCGAGCAACGGCCAGGTCGAGCGAGGGGTTCGTGAGCACCCGCGGTGCGTACGGTGCACCGGGATCGTCGACGAACCAGGAAGACATCACGTCGACGATCCGGCCGCGGACGATCTCGGGCGTCAGCGCGCCGCCGTTGAACAGGATCGCGTCGGGCCGGGCCGGCCGGTCCTCGGGCTGGTGTCCGGAGGGATCGATCGCCTCGGCCCTGTGGCGGCGGAGGAAGTATCCCAGGTGCCTGGGCACGGCCGGGTCCGCCACGAACGGCAGGCCGAACTCCTGCAACCCGGACTTCGCCGTGCGCTGGGGATCCTCGCCCCTCGACACTCGCGGGAAGAACCCCTCGATGGCGATCGACTCGACCTCCTCGCGGGTGAGCTCCGACTGGATGCTGCCGCCGATGATACGAGATCCGCGCCCGGCGATCGTCACGGGCCAGCGCGAGGCGGCCGCCGGGCCTTCGCCCAGCAGCTTCTCCTTCGCCGTACGGCAGGCGAAGCGCAGCGCGCTCCACTGCTCGGCGTCGAGCCGCGCGCCGCCGAGCTTCTTTTCGACGTGGTGCGCCAGCGCCAGGTCGATGTTGTCGCCGCCGAGCATCAGGTGATCGCCCACCGCGACGCGCCGGAAGCCTGGTCCCGTCGCAGTCTCGACTACGGTGATCAGACTAAAGTCCGTCGTGCCGCCGCCGATGTCGCAAACCAGGATCAGCTCGCCGGCCCGCACCTCGCGCTGCCATCCGTCCTTGTGCGAGACGATCCAGCAGTAGAACGCCGCCTGCGGCTCCTCGAGCAGCGTGAGGCTGGCGAACTTCGCCTCGCGCGCGGCCTGGATCGTCAGCTCGCGCGCCGCCTCGTCGAACGAGGCTGGCACGGTGAGCACGATCTCCTGCCGCTCGAGGCGCAGCTCCTCGTCATCGGCGGCGAAGCCGGCGTTCCAGGCGTCTCGGATGTGCGCCAGATACTCGGCCGAGGCGGCGACGGGCGAGACCTTCTTGACCTCCGGCCCGCTGCCCCAGGGCAGGATGGCGGCCTCGCGGTCGATCCCCGGGTGGCACAGCCAGCTCTTGGCGCTGCTGACCAACCGCGCGGGGACACGTGCGCCCTGAATCCGCGCGAACTCACCGATGATTCGGTCGCTCGTCTCGTCCCAGGGCAGCCGCGCCGCGCCGGGGGGAAGCTCGTGCTCACCCGGCAGGTACAAAAACGACGGCAGCATCGACCGGGGCGCCGTCTCGGCCGGCGCGACGAGCTGCGGCACGGCGTAGTCGCGGATGTCCGCCGACGGCCGATCGCGACCCTGGGTGTCGACATAGGCCACCGCGCAGTTGGTGGTTCCCAGGTCGATGCCGATGATGAAACGTGACCGGGACATGACCTTCCTCTCTGCCAGACGGCCCGGCCGCCCTCGAGTCGACGATCGTCGGACTCGGTGTCTGTCCCGGCGGGGCTTGGGTTGGCGTCGGGTGGGCATCGCCCACCGGTCGAGGCCTCGAACTGGTGGGCAATGCCCACCCTACAAAACGGTCGCGGAGCCCTGTCCTCTTTCACGTCACGACGAAGTTCACCAGCTTGCCCGGCACCACCACGACCTTGCGCACCGTCTTGCCCTCGAGCATCGCCGCGATCCGCTCGTCCCGCCGCGCGGCCTGCTCGATCGCCGCTTCGTCCGCCTCGGCCGGGACCAGCACCCGCGCGCGGAGCTTGCCGTTGACCTGCACGGGGACCTCGATCTCCTCTTCCTTCAGGAGCGCCGGGTCATACGTCGGCCACGGCTCGTAGGCCAGCGTCTGAGTATGGCCCAGCAGGCTCCACAGCTCCTCGGCCAGGTGCGGGGCCATTGGCGCGAGCAGCAGCGCGAAGGTCTCCATCGCGGCCTTCGGCCGGACCTCCTGCGACGTGAAGAAGTTGGTGAACTCCATCAGTCGGCTGATCGCCGTGTTGAATCGCATCGCCTCGAGGTCGTCCGTCACCGCGGCCGTCGTCCGCGCGACAACCTTGGCCTGCTCCGGGTTCACCGGCACGTCCTGGACTCGCGAGTCGACGGTCACCTCGTCGGCCTCGGCGTCCACGACCATCCGCCACGCGCGGGCCAGGAAGCGATAGACACCCTCGACCCCCTTCATGCTCCACGGCTTGACGGCTTCGAGCGGGCCCATGAACATCTCATAGAGCCGCAGGCTGTCGGCGCCGTACTCGCGGACGACGGTGTCGGGATTGATGACGTTTCCTCGGCTCTTGGACATCTTGTGTGCCCGGGCCTGCACGCGGACATCGGCATCCTCGGCCAGCACGAAGCCCTCGCCCTTCTTCATCACCTGGTCTTCACGCAACCGCACCGCCCGCACCGGTCGGCGACTGCTGCCCTCGACGCCGACGAATCCGTGGTGGTCGTCGGCCTCGACCGTCGCGCTCGACACCCATCGATCCGACTCGTCGAGGAAACCGGTGTACTCGACCTCGCCCAGGATCATCCCCTGGTTGACCAGCTTCTGAAACGGCTCGGGCGTGCTCACCAGCCCGCGGTCAAAAAGGAGCTTGTGCCAGAAGCGGCTGTACAGAAGGTGGAGCACCGCGTGCTCGGCGCCGCCGACATAGAGGTCGACCGGCATCCAGTACCGCTCCTTCGCGGGGTCCCACGGTTGCCGGTCGTTCTTCGGGTCGATGTAACGCAGGTAGTACCAGCACGAGCCGGCCCACTGCGGCATGGTGTTCGTCTCGCGCCGCGCCTTGTCGGAGTACCGGACCCACTGCACGGCCTTGCTCAGCGGCCCCTCCGGCTTGCCGGTCGGCTTGAAATCGTCCAGCTCGGGCAGCCGGACGGGCAGCTCCTCGACCGAGACCGGCGTGACGCGGTCCTGCTCATCGAGTACCACCGGGAACGGCTCGCCCCAGTACCGCTGCCGCGAGAACAACCAGTCGCGCAGCTTGTAATTGACAGTCTTCTTGCCCAGCCCGTTCGCGTCGAGCCAGGCCGTGATGGCGGCCTTGGCCTCGGCGGTCGGCAGACCGTCAAGCGAGATCGACGCATTGCGCGAGTTAACCGAGACGCCCGGCTCGGCGTCGGCCTCGTCCAGCGGATCACCGGCGCGATCGGTACTCGAGGCCACGACGCGCACAATCGGCAGGTCGAATGTCCGCGCGAACGCGAAATCGCGCTCGTCGTGCCCCGGCACCGCCATGATCGCCCCGGTGCCGTAACCCATCAGGACGTAGTCGGCGATCCAGACCGGAATCCGCTCGTCATTGACCGGGTTCACGGCGTAGCCGCCGGTGAACACGCCCGTCTTGGTCCTGGCCAGGTCGGTGCGATCGAGGTCGCTCTTGCGAGCGGCGGCCTCGCGATAGGCATCGACGGCCGGGCGTTGCTCCAGCGTTGTGATGACGTCGACCAGAGGATGCTCGGGCGCCAGGACCATGTAGGTCGCGCCGAACAACGTATCGGGCCGGGTGGTGAAGACGCGGACGGATTCGATCCGGTGGTCGAGCACCAGCGGAAAGTCGACCTCGGCGCCCTCGCTCCGCCCGACCCAGTTGCGCTGCATGTCCTTGATTGGCCGGGGCCAGTCCAGATCGTCCAGGTCCTCGACCAGGCGATCGCCATACGCGGTGATCCGCAGCATCCACTGGGTCAGCGGCATCCGGACGACAGGGTGTCCGCCGCGCTCGCTCTTGCCGTCGATGACCTCTTCATTGGCGAGCACGGTGCCCAGCTCGGGGCACCAGTTGACGGGCACCTCGGCGCGATACGCCAGGCGCCGCGAGTCGCGGTAGGCATCGGGGTCGGCCGTGTTCGGAGGGATCGGCAGCTCGGCGATCGGCCGGCCCTTGCCGCGCCGCTGGCGGCCAGTCGCGTCGGTCCATTCGAATTCGGGGTCGTACCACGTGTCGTGGATTTGCAGGAAGATCCACTGGGTCCACTTGTAGTAATTCGGGTCGGTCGTATCGACCTCGCGATCCCAGTCGTACGAGAACCCCAGCGCCTTGATCTGGCGGCGGAAGTTGTTGATGTTTTGCTGGGTCGTGATGCGAGGGTGGACATTCTCCTTGACGGCGAACTGCTCCGCGGGCAGGCCGAAGGCGTCCCACCCCATCGGGTGCAGCACGTTGAAGCCGCGCATCCGCTTGTAGCGGCAGAGGATGTCGGTGGCCGTGTAGCCCTCGGGATGTCCCACGTGCAGCCCGGCGCCGCTGGGATAGGGGAACATGTCGAGGATGTAGAGCTTGGGCTTCGACGTGTCCCCGTCGACGGCCCGGAAGGTCCGGTCCCGCTCCCAAACGGCTTGCCACCTCGGTTCGATACGCTGGGGATGATACGCAGGCATGTCGCACGCTCGTCCTTCGTCGAACGATCCAGTCCAGAGGTCACGGTCCCGCGGTCCGCGCCGGGGCCGTCGGCGATGGTCGGGACATCGGATCCGAGGGATCGCCCGGCACGAGACCCGATCGAGGCCCCCCGATTGCCGACAAAAAAAGCCCGCCGCAAGTTCGGGGGCCGATCTCCGGAGGACGTCCATCCAGGATACCGCGTCGCGGCCGGCCCCGGTAGGGTAATCCGATCGCGCCGCTCGGTCCGACGGGGCTTCGGCGAGCCTCTCCAGCCCGGATTCGTTCACGCGTCCTCCGATCGGGATCGGTCAACGCCCCTCTGCGGCGATCCGCCTGGACTCGTCCTGCGCGAAACGTCGTGTCGCCGGCGCGGGGTGGGATCGGGGTTGTTACCTTCGGATTCGTCGCCATCGTCGAGATCGGAAACTCCCTCACGATCGATGTCATTTCGGCCGGTCACGATACCCGGACAGGAGCGCTATTCCATTGAATTCGACCGGCAAGGTCCACCGCGGAACGCTCCTCCGATTGGTAGAAGTTACAAAAGTGACCTTGCGGTTCGCGACGCCTGCAACTTGAGGAATTCCCAAAAAAAATCGCGGTCGAACTCCTGTCGGCTAAACGGCGTGTAGACTTGAGTCGAAAGCCGGGTTTGCTCGTCATGCACCTGGACTCTCGTGGCGACCCGTCTGGCATCGGGCTTGCGTTTGAGTGACGCCGAGCCCCGGTCAAAGCGGCCGGGCGGGCCGCACACCTGGCAAGGAGAACTGTTCATGTCCCTGTTTCGTCGAGATCTTGCCGCGAACCGCGCGTGGTCGCGACGCTGGGTCCTGGCTGCGGCCAGCCTGATGGCCCTGTCGCCGCTGGCCGGCTGCTCGCACCATCGCTCCACGTCGTACCGTCCGATCTTTGCCCGTCCCACCTCGGGCTGCTCCACCTGCGGCGGAGCGTCCATGGGCGGCACGACCGTCACGACCGAACCGGCCGCCAGCGTCCCGTCGTCGACGATCACGACCCCGTCGATCGACTCCAGTGTCACACCCAGCTCGACGTTCCGCGGGAACTCGTCGGGCACGGTCCGCAGCTCGACGGTCGAACGGCCGCCGAGCGCCCAGATCGGCCCGGATCCCGAGTTCGACGCGTTCTCGTCGGGCACCAGCAGCACTCGCAGCAGCGCCAAGCCGGGAGCCGGGTCGCCCCCGGCTCCGGCCTCCCCCGGCACTGGTTCCGGCCCGACTCTGCTCGAGCCGAAAAGTGAACCGGGCAGCGCGTCGACCATGTTGAACAATCAGGGTGCCAGCGACGCCCGGCTCACCAGCCGGGCGGGCGCCGGCTCCGCCGCCGATCGCGCCGGACGCTCGGGTGAAGGCGGCGATGTCGCCTCGAAACTCCAGCCCTACATCGCCGGCACCGGCGCCAGCGAGCTGTTCTATCCGGCCAAGGCCGATCGTCCCTGGCGTTATATTGTCCTGCACCACAGCGCGTCGGCTGCCGGCAACTACGACGAGATCGACCGCGAGCACCGCAAGCAGCTCGGCTACGATGGTTGCGGCTATCACTTCATCATCGGCAATGGCAACGGCAGCGGCGACGGCCAGATCGAGGTCGCCCGACGCTGGGATAACCAGAAGCAGGGCGTCCACTGCCGCAACGCCCGCAGCCACGACGTGGATGAGTACGGCATCGGCATCTGCCTGATCGGGGACCTCGACCAGCAGCCGCCCACGCCTCGCCAGGTTGCCGCGGCCCAGGCCCTCATCGCCTACCTCAGCCGCCGCTACGAGATCGCTCCCTTGAACGTCTCGACCCACGCCCACCTTGCCGCCACCCCGACCGCCTGCCCCGGCAAGTACTTCCCCGAGGCGCTCGCCGGCGCGAAGATCGACGGCCGCGACGCGGGCTAATGCGACGGCCGCCGCCGACGAACGCGACGACAGCCTCACACCTTCCCTCCGTCCTTCCTTCTCGCTCCTCACTTCTCGCCGCTCGCAACCCCTCCCATCCGCCGCACGGCCTCGTGCAAGAGCGCGATGACGCTCATCGAGTCGGTGATCTCGCCGCGCCGGAGCATCTGCCACGCCTCGTCCCACTCGACGCGGCGGACCTGAATCCGTTCGCACCCCTCCGGCTCGTCGGGCCCCTGGGAAAGTTCAGTGCCGCGATAGATGTAAGCGACCTCGTCGCTGACGGCGTTGGACAGGTGCGCCGTGGCGACCAGCTCAAGGCGGGCCGCGACCAGCCCGGTCTCCTCGCGCAGCTCGCGCAGCGCGGTGGCCTCGGGAGTCTCGGACTCGGGGCAGCCCCCCTCGGGGATTTCCCACGAATAAATGCCGAGCGGGTAGCGGTACTGACCGACGAGCCAGACTCGGCCCTCGTCGTCCACCGGTAGCACGCCAACCGCGCGGTTCTTGAACTCGACGACGCCGTAGATGCCCGGCCGGCCGTCGGGTCGCAGGACCTGGTCCTCGCGCACGCGGATCCACGGATTCTCGTAGATCTCGCGGCTCGCGAGGGTCGTCCAGGGATTGCTCGTGTCGGCGTGATCCGGCGAGTCGTGGTCGGGCGGGCCCTGGTTCATCGGATCGTTCAACCCTTGAGCACGGCCTGGAGGGTCGTGCCCATGTCGGCTGGGCTCTTCGCGACGCGGATGCCGGCGCCCTCGAGCGCGGCGATCTTGTCCGACGCCTTGCCAGATCCGCCCGAGATGATCGCGCCGGCGTGGCCCATCCGCTTGCCGGGGGGAGCCGTCTGCCCGGCGATGAAAGCCGCCAGCGGCTTGGTGAACTTGCCCGAGGCCCTGAGCGCGGCCGCCTGCTCCTCGGCGTTGCCGCCGATCTCGCCCATCATCAACACGGCGTCGGTGTCCGGATCGGCCTGGAACAGGTTGAGCGCGTCGACGAAACTCGTGCCGTTGACCGGGTCGCCGCCGATCCCGATGCAGGTGCTCTGGCCGATCCCGAGGTTGGTGAGCTGCCAGACGGCCTCGTAGGTCAGCGTCCCCGACCGGCTGACCACGCCGATCCTGCCGGGCTTGTGGATATAGCCCGGCATGATGCCGATCTTGCACTGGCCCGGCGTGATGATGCCGGGGCAATTGGGGCCGATCAGCCGGGCGTCGGGCCGATGCGCCCTCAGGTAGGCGACGGCACGCACCATGTCGACCACCGGGATGCCTTCGGTGATGGCGACGATCACCTCGATGCCGGCGTCGGCGGCCTCCATGATGGCGTCGGCGGCGAAGGGCGGCGGCACGAAGATCATCGTCGCGTTCGCGCCGGTCTTCTCAACGGCCTCGGCGACGGTGTCGAACACCGGTACGCCCAGAGTCGTCGTTCCCCCGCGCCCCGGCGTCGTCCCGCCAACGAGGTTCGTGCCATACGCCTGGCACTGCTCGGAGTGGAACGCCCCGGCCTTGCCCGTGATGCCCTGACAGATCAGCCGCGTGTTCTTGTCGACCAGGATGCTCATGAGTGCTCCCACCGGTTTCGGCCGCCGCCAACGGACGGCCCGGCCAGCCCGTTCGATACCCTTGTGTCCCTCATTGTTTCGCAGCCGGCGGCGCGGGAACGGGGCAGCCTTCGAGTCTTCGAGGGGCCTGTCCCATTTTCCCTGGCGGCCGTGTTACGCCGCGCCCTTCGCCGCCGCGACGACCTTCTGCGCGGCGTCGGTGAGCCCGTCGGCCGTGATGATCTTGCGGCCGCTCTCCTTGAGCAGAGCCTTGCCCTTGTCGACGTTGGTCCCCTCGAGCCGCACGACGAGCGGCACGCGGAAATCCAGCTCGTCATAGGCCGCGAGCAATGCCGCGGCGATCGTGTCGCACTTCATGATCCCGCCGAAGATGTTGACCAGCACGGCCTTGACCCGCGGCTCGCTCAGCAGGATGCGGAAGCCTTCGAGAACCTGGTCCTTGTTGGCTCCGCCGCCGACGTCCAGGAAATTGGCCGGCTCGCCGCCGTGGTACTTGATCAGGTCCATCGTGCTCATCGCCAGCCCGGCGCCGTTGACCAGGCAGGCGATGTCGCCGTCGAGGCTGACGTACGACAGCCCGATCCGCCCCGCGCGTAGCTCGGCCGGGTCTTCCTCGGCCTCGTCGAGCATCGCGACGAGCTCGGGGTGGCGGAACGCGGCGTTGTCGTCGAAGTTCAGCTTGCAGTCGAGCGCCAGCACGTCACCCGACGCCGTGACGATCAGCGGGTTGATCTCGGCCAGCGACGCGTCGGTCTTGATGAAGAGCTGGACGAAGTTCTTCAGGAACAAGGCGCCCTTCTTCGCCGAGTCGCCCGAGAGCCCCAGCGCCTTGCAGACCTTCCGCGCCTGGAAATCGGCCAGGCCGACCCCGACATCGATCGGCTCGCGGTGGATCTTCTCGGGTGTCTGCTGGGCGACGGTCTCGATCTCGACGCCGCCCTCGGTCGACGCCATCAGCACGGGGCACTGCATCCCACGATCGACGGCCATGCCCAGGTACAGCTCGCGGGCGATCTCGTGGCCGACGGTCACCAGCACCTTCGAGATGACCTGTCCCTGCGCGCCGGTCTGATAGGTCACCAGGGTCTTGCCCAGCAGGCTGGCCGCGGCGTCCTGGGCCTCCCTGGCGGAGCGGACGAGCTGCACGCCCTTCGCCATCGAGTCCGGCCGGGGCTTCCGGCCGCTGGCGATCTCGAGCGCCGCCTCGCGGTCGTCTTTCGGCCCGATCGCGACGCCCTTGCCGCGCCCGCCGGCATGGACCTGGGCCTTCACGACGATCAGCCCGCCACCCAGCTTGTCATAGGCCGCCGGAGCCTCGTCCGGCCGGGTGATGACGATCCCCTCCGGCACCGCGACCCCGGCGTTCTTGAGCAGCTCTTTCGCCTGGTATTCGTGAACCTTCATCGTGACCGGACCTCATGTGACAGTGCGACACCGGCCCCGCCCGATTCCTGGGCGGGCGTCGAATTCCTACGGTTTTACCACGGACCGCCCGCCCATGCCAGGACGACGCCGGTCAGCCCTCCGCTGTCCTGGGGGCATGGATGGGATGATCGTTCGGGTCGCCCGGCGTCAACCTTCGCGGTCGATGATCCGCTGGATCTCGGCGATCTCATCGTCGGTGAGCAGCGCGGCGCTGGGTGATTGCACGTCGCGGATGCCGGGCAGGTGTTCGATGTCACGAAAGATCTCGACCCAGAACCTCGCCTCGTCCGGGTTGACGGGTCTGTCGCGGTCGGGCTCTTGCTCTGCCCCGGGCCGGGTCGCGGCCCCAGCCTGCGGCCGTTCGGGTTGGTCGAGCCGGTCCTTCTGGTCCCAGAACTCGTCGGCGGTCATCGGCCGAGCCCGCCGCCGCCGGGCGGCCTGGCGGATGCGGCGATCCGAGGAGACGACCTTGAGATTCTGGGGATTGGAATCGTGGTCCAGGATGAACTCGATCCGCGAGTCGGCGTCCTCGTCCCCCAGCGCGAACAGAACACGGATCCCGCGATACGACGACGCGATCGGAAAGTCACCGGGCGGCACCCTGGCGTCGAACACCACCGTGACCTCGCCGCCCGCCTCGGTGGGAAGGACCCTGGCCAGTTCGTCCAGGAACCGCCGCCGTGCGCGGCGAAACCCCTCCCGGCTCAGTCGCGGGCCGAGTATCCCCGACGCATGCATGACGTTGTAGCCGTCGATCAGCCACCGCATGACAGACAGGCCCCGCGCCGTGGACCGACCCAGGAAATCTCCTGGTTTCATCATAGCAGGTCCCGGCCGAGGCTGCGTCAACGACGCGGGGCCGGCCCTCGTCGCTGAAGATGCCCGGATCGAGGTGGATCGACCAGGGAAACAGGACGATTGAATCTGAGGGCGCTTTTCGATTATGATCGAGTCATCAAGTTGCCCGGTCGCGCTCAGGGTGGGCGCGCTGGCGATGGGTTCTGGAAGCCCGCGTTGCCGTCTCACGACGGTGTCGCGGGCTTTTTTGTTGATACTGTCCAACCGCGAGGAGTCGCTGGCGCCGTGACATCCTTGAACGGCGAATCTTCCGGGCCGGGCGAATCCGCGGGGCGGATCACGGCCGTGCGCGGCTCGGTCGTGGAGGCGACGTTTGCCGACGGGCTGCCGCTGATCAACGAGGCGCTGGTTCACGAGGGCGACGGCCGGACGATCGTGCTGGAGGTCGCGCAGCACATCGACACCCGGACGGTTCGCTCCATCGCGATGGCGCCGACGGAGGGGCTAGCTCGCGGGATGACGGTCCGTCGTACGGGGCGTCCGATCCAGGTACCGGTCGGCCCGGCGGCACTGGGGCGGCTGTTCAACGTGCTGGGCGAGCCGCTCGACGGCGGTCCGCCGCTGGGATGTTGCGAATCCCGATCGATCCATCGCGCCGCCCCGCCCCTGGTCGCGCAGCGCCGTGGAGACGAATTCCTCGAGACCGGGATCAAGGTCATCGACCTCCTGGCGCCCCTGCCACGCGGGGGAAAAGCCGGCCTGATCGGCGGAGCGGGTGTCGGCAAGACCGTGCTGCTCCAGGAGTTCATCCGGACGCTCAACCACGAGCGCGCGGGGGTTGCCGTATTCGCCGGCATCGGCGAGCGGACCCGCGAGGGGAACGACCTCTGGCACGAGATGCAGGAGACGGGCGTCATCGCCAACGCCGTGCTTGTCTTCGGGCAGATGAGCGACCCGCCCGGCTGCCGCTATCGCGTCGGCCTGGCCGCGCTGACAATGGCCGAGTACTTCCGCGACGTGCAGAAGCGCGAAGTGATGTTCCTGGTCGACAACATCTTCCGCTACGTCCAGGCCGGTTCGGAGGTGTCGGGGCTCCTCGGCCGGCTACCGTCGGAGGTCGGCTATCAGCCCACGCTGGCCGACGACCTCGGCGCGCTGGAGGAGCGGATCGCCTCGGTCGCCGACGCGGCGATCACCTCGGTGCAGGCGGTATACGTCCCGGCCGACGACATGGCCGATCCCGCCGTCGCCCAGACGTTCGTGCACCTCGATGCGAGCATCGTGCTCTCGCGGGCGCTGGCCGCGCGCGGGCTCTATCCGGCCGTTGACCCGCTGGCCTCGACCTCGAGGCTGCTCGACCCCGGCCGGCTCGGCGAGCGGCATTACGGGGTCGCGCTCAAGGTCAAGGAGACGATCGAGCGCTACCGCGAGCTCGAGGACATCATCGCCATGCTCGGCCTCGAGGAACTTTCCGCCGCCGACCAGTTGACCGTCCGGCGCGCGCGTCGGCTCGAGCGGTTCCTCACTCAACCGTTCTTCGTCACCGAGATGTTCACCGGCCACGAGGGGCGGCGCGTGCCCATGGCACGCACGGTCGAGGGGTGCGAGGCCATCCTGGCGGGCGAATATGACGCCTGCGACGAGAGCGACCTCTACATGATCGGGCCGATCGAGGAGGCGCGACGATGAGCCTGGAGCTGGAGATCCTCGCGCCCGATCGCGTCCTGTTGACGGCCCGCGTCGTCGCCATCCAGGCGGCCGACGCCAGCGGGCGGTTCGGGTTGCGCAGCGGCCACGAGGACTTCCTGACGGTGCTCGTGCCCTGCGTGCTCCGATTCAGCCCCGAGGATGGCGACGAGCGATTCGCCGCCGTGGACGGCGGCGTGCTGCTGCTCGAGCGGGGACGGGTCGCGATCACCACACGCGACGCCGTGATCGCCGATCGGCTCGATCAGGTCGCCGACGCGGCGGCCGCGATGCTCGAGGCCCGCCGCCAGGCCGAGCTCTCCGCTCGATCCGGATTTGCCGAACTGGAGACCGCGCTGATCCGCGAGCTGAGGAAGGCGGTGCAACGATCATGAACCCGCCGCGGCCGGATGATGAGCCATTCGTCAGCGAGGTCCGGCGCCAGGCCGAACGTGCCGGCGTACCCCAGCGGATGACCTTCTGGCAGGGTCTCGGCCTGGTCGGTTCTGTTGGCTGGATGGTCGTCATCCCCGCGCTTGTCGGTGCCTTCCTGGGCCGCTGGATCGACGCACGCGACGGCGCCGGGATCTTCTGGACACTCTCGCTGCTGAGCTGCGGCCTAGCGCTGGGATGCATGGCCGCCTGGCGTCACGTGGAACAGGAGGTTCGTCGATGAGCTGGATCGTCGGCGTCGGCGCGGGGGCGGGCCTGGGGCTGGCCTATTTCGGGGGACTCTGGCTAACCGTGCGCGCCGTACTCGATCGCCCGGGCCGTGTCCGGTGGCTGCCGCTCCTCGGGGCGGGCCGTCTGGCGCTGCTCGGGGCGGGCCTCGTCGCCCTGATCGCGCAGGGCCCGCGTGGGATCGTGGCGGCGCTCGTCGGTCTCTGGCTGTCCCGCTGGTTGCTCTTGCGCGAGCTGGGGGGCGCAGGCCATGGAAAGTAAGGGGTTGTCCCCGCCGGTTCTGCTCCGGATCGGCCCGCTCGAGCTGACCCGCACGATTCCGGATCTCCTGGTCGTTACGGGGGTGCTGATCGCGTTCGCGCTGCTCGTCCGACTCGGGCTGGGGCGGCGTCAGACCGGCTGGCCCGTGGTCGCGGAGCTCATCGTCGAGCATTTCGAGGACCTGATGCGCGATCTGCTCGGCTGCGACCCCCGCCCATTCACGCCGCTGGTTGTCACCCTGGCCCTGTTCATCGCCTCCGCCAACCTGATCGGACTGGTACCGGGACTCCATTCGCCGACGGCGGATTACTCGTGTACGGCCGCGCTGGCAGTGGTCGTGTTCCTCGCCGTGCCATTCTACGGGATCCGCCAGCGCGGACTCCGCGGCTACCTGCGGCACTACCTCGAGCCGTCCCCCGTGCTACTGCCGCTCGAGATCATCACCGAGTTCTCGCGGACCCTGGCCCTGTCCGTCCGCCTGTTCGGCAACATCATGAGCGAGGAGCTGATCCTGGCGGTCCTGCTCTCGCTGGCCGGCCTGCTGGTCCCCGTGCCGATCATGATGCTCGCTGTGCTGACCGGCGTGGTCCAGGCCTACATCTTCGCCGTCCTGACGGTCGTGTATCTGAGCGCGGCCATCCGATCCCAGGCTCCTGATGAGGAAGTCAAGCCATGAGTGCTTCCGTGATTTTCGCGATCGTCTGTGTCGTGGTCGCCGGCCTGACGACGGCGATCGGCGCGATGGGCCCCGCGTCCAGCCAGGGCCGGGCGATCCAGTCGGCGCTCGACGCCATCGCTCGCCAGCCCGACGCCTCGGACCGGATCAGCCGGACCCTCTTCGTGGGCCTGGCCATGATCGAATCGCTGGCCATCTACTGCCTGGTGATCGCGCTGATCGTGCTGCTAGCCAATCCGTTCCTCTCGCTTATCAGTGGACACTGAGGCATGGCCTTCAACATCTGGACCTTCCTGTTCCAGCTCGTCAACTTCGTGGTTCTGGTGTACCTGCTGCGCCGGCTGCTCTACCGTCCGCTGCGCGAGGCGATCGACCACCGTCGCGAGACCACGGCCCGGGCGCTGGCGGACGCCGAGGCCGCGCGCCGCGAGGCCGCCGCGCTCAAGGAGACGCTCGACCAGAAGCTCGCGGATCTCGATCGGGCGCGCGAGGCCGCGATGCGAGACGCTCGCGATCGCGCCGAGGCCGACCGCCAGGCATTGACGGCCGACGCCGAGGCCGCCATCCGCCGCCGCCGCGAGGAGGCGGAACAGCAGCTTGCACGCGAGCGGGACGACGCCCTGAGCTCGCTCCAGGGCGAGCTCGTGCAGTCGGCGGTGGAGCTGGTCGAGAGGTTCCTTCACGAGGTCTGCGGCGCCACGGTCCAGCAGCAACTGGCCGGCCATCTGGTGGATGAGCTACGCCGCATCTCCGACGACGAACGCACCCGGCTGCGAGCCGAGTGGGCGGACGGAGAGAGCGCCGTTCTCGAATCGGCCGCCGCGCTGAATGGGGATGTCCTGCACGACCTGGGCGGTGCCGTCGAGATGGTGGCCGGCCGGCCGCTGGCGGTCTCGGTTCAGGTCCGTCCGGAGCTGCTGGGCGGCGTCCGGCTGCGGATTGGCGGCCACGTCTGGGATGCTTCGATGGCCGGCTGCCTCGAGGACATCCGGCCGGACCAGACGGGGAGCCACCGGTCATGAGCGCGATGGTCCATCAACTTGGCGAGCAGGTGCGCGGCGCCCTGGGGTCGGTGCACTGGCGGGTGCGTCATCGGGAGATCGGGATCGTCATCGGCGCCGGCGACGGCGTCGGGCGCATCAAGGGCGCGGCTTCGGTCCGCTACGGCGAGCTGCTCGAGCGCGCCGACGGCCTGACTGGTCTGGCCTTTGACCTCCAACCGAACGTCGTCGGCGTGCTCTTCCTCGACCGGTCCGAGCACGTCTCGGCCGGCGACGAGTTGCGTGCGACCGGTCGCGTCGCCAGCGTGGCCGTCGGCGACGAGTTGCTCGGCCGGGTCGTCGACGCGCTGGGCCGCCCGCTCGACGGCGGCCGGCCCGTGCGCTCCGATATCCGCCGTCCAGTCGAGGTCGCGGCGCCGGGCGTCGCCGACCGCGCGCCGGTGCGCGAGCCCTTGCACACGGGCATCAAGATCATCGACGCCCTGCTGCCCCTTGGCCGCGGCCAACGCGAGCTGATCCTGGGCGACCGGGCGACCGGCAAGACCTCCCTGGCCCTCGACGCCATCCTGGCCCAGCGCAATAGCGGCGTGATCTGCGTCTATGCCGCGATCGGCCTGCGCAAGACCAACATCGCCGAGGTCGTCGAGACCCTTCGCTCCGAGGACATGCTGAGACAGACGGTCGTCGTCGCGGCGGACGCCGATTCACCCGCGGGCCAGCAGTACCTCGCGCCATACACGGCGTGCACAATCGGCGAATCGTTCATGCATGCCGGCCGGCACGTGCTCGTGGTTTACGACAGCCTGTCGTCGCACGCCGATGCCTACCGGCGGATCGCGCTGTTGCTCGGCCGGCCGCCGGGCCGCGAGGCGTACCCGCCGGATGTCTTCTACCTGCACGCCCGGCTGCTCGAGCGGGCCACGCGCCTCCACGACCGGCTCGGGGGCGGCAGCCTCACCGCTCTGCCCATCGCGACCACCCAGTCCGGGAACATCGCGGCGTACATCCCAACGAACCTGATCTCGATCACCGACGGGCAGCTCTACCTCGACAGCCACCTGTTCAACGAGGGCGTCCGCCCGGCGGTGGACGTCGGGCTGAGTGTCTCGCGGGTCGGCGGCAAGGCCCAGCCGAAGGTCCTCCGCCAGCTCGCCAGCGACCTCCGATTGCTCTATGCGCAGTTGCACGAGCTCGAGACTTTCGCGCGTTTCGGCGCCGAGCTCGAGCCCGAGACCCGCCGCCGCTACGAGCGCGGCCGCCGCCTCCGCGAAGCGCTCAAGCAGCCCCGGCTCCGGCCGCTCCGCACCGCCCACGAGGCCGCCGTGCTCTTCACCATCGGACAGGGGTATCTGGACGACCTGCCCGTCGAGCAGGTCGTCGGGTTTCTCGGCAGGCTCATCGCCCGCCTCGACGCCGTCGACACCGACCTGCTCGACGGCATCGAGCGCGACGACGCAATCCCCGACGACGCGGCCGCCCGCCTGCGCCGGGCCATCGACGCCGTGAAACGCGACACCACGGGAGACGCCCCATCATGACCTGGGAGGCCACGCGCCGGCGCAAGGAGGCCGTTGAGACGGTCCACGACGTCGTCAGCGCGATGCGAGCCATCGCCGCCGGCCGAATCCAGGGGGCGCAACGCGCCCTCGGGAGCGCGCGGCGGTATCATGAGGTCGTCGTCCGCGCCATGTCGACCCTGCTTGACGGCACGGCCTCACTCGAGGGTGTCGTCGCCGACGATCGCCCGACCACGCTCCTCGTGATGACCTCGGAGGAGCCTCTGTGCGGGGCGTTCAATCCCAACGTCCTGGAATACGCCGAACGGCGATGGCAGGAGGTCCGCGAAGCGGGACAGGCCCGCCTCGTGGTGGTCGGCCAGCGAGGGATTCACCAGCTCATCGGTCGCGGCGTCACGGTGGCGGCTGGTGAGCCCGCCGCGACCTCGCTCGATGGGCTGCACGACCTGGTCAAGCGGCTCGCCGAACTGGCGGCCCGGCAAAGCGCCGCCGGCGAGCTGGGCACCCTGCGCGTGATCTACAACCGCTACCAGTCGCTCAGCGAGCAGGTGCCCACCGAGGTGCAGCTCCTACCTCCAGATCTTTCGGCGATCCGACGATCGGCACCGCCGCCCGGCTCGAGGTATCACCACTACCTGACTCCCGGCCAGCTCCTCGGCGGACTGGTGCAGGAGTACCTGTTCATCAGCCTGTATCTGATCGCCGTCGAGTCCTACGCCAGCGAGCAGGCCAGCCGCCTCGTTGCGATGGACTCCTCCACCCGGAACACCGAGCGGATGCTTGAGACCCTCCGCGATCTCGAGCGCCGCGAGCGGCAGCAGGCGATCACCGCCCAGGTCCTCGAGCTGATCGGAGCCCGCTTCGCAGCGGATCGCTAGACGGCTTCGCAGTTGGATGTCGCTCGCGGAGGAATCGCCCTGTCTCCGGATCAGCCGTTTACCTGTCAATGGCAACAAGCGTATGGTAAAACGTCGAGCGGCAGGGTGACCTCCCGGGGACAGGCTCCGTGTCTTCGAGGTGGCTGTCCCCGGCCTGTCAGGGCTTCCTGGGTTCGATGGTCACCTTGTCGAGCTTCCCGGTAAATGCGAACGGTGCCTTGTACTCATCGCTCACCGGCGTTCCGGTGTTCCGTCCGATGAGTAAGCCATATCCGGTTATCGCGCTGTACTGGCCGGCGACCTTCATACCCTTCAGTTCCCCCACCAGCTTGCCGTTCACCGACAAAGCGGCGTTGCAAATGAAGTAGTCCGGCTTCAGGTGCTTATCGGTCGGCGTGACATGGACGCCGAGGGTGTGCTTCCCGGCCGGCAGCGCTTCGGCGGACGATATCGCGAATTGTTCCAACTTCAGGTAGTTCTGGACGTAGTGGAACCTCGCATCCTTGAGGAACAGCGTCCACCCGCCGAACTCGCCGCCGCTGCAGGCGAGAACTCCCTCGGCCCCTTCCTCCGGGATCGCGACGTGTGCCGTGATCGTGTGCTCCACGCCCAGAATCTGCGGTGCGGCCAACGGGTGCAGGATCGAGGTGCCGGGGTAGTAAACGTATTGCTTTTTCGGAATCGCCGCGACCGGCCGCGTGGGATCGGCGACACGCTCATACCGACGGTCGTCGAGCGGGAAGACGTTGTAACTCTTCGCCTCGGATTCCCAGAGCGCAATCAACTCCTTCAACTTCTCGGGGTGCTTCGCGGCGAGGTCGTTGGCTTCCGTGAAGTCCACGTCCGTGTAGTAGAGCTCCCACCTGTCCTCTTCCCACGGCGTATCCTTCCTGTGCCAGGTCACCGCCGTCCAGCCATCAGCCCAGATCGCCCGACTGCCGAGCATTTCGTAGTATTGCGAATGCTTACGGGTCTTGGCCTTCGCGTCGGTGAAGGTACTTGCCATGCTGACGCCGTGCAGTGGCATCTGCTTGACGCCGTTGACGGCAGTGGGTGCCGGAAGCCGGGTCACCTCGAGAATCGTCGGGACGAAATCGACGAGGTGATAGTACTGGTTGCGGATCGCGCCGCCGTCCTTGATTTTCGCGGGCCACGAGACGATCAACGGGTTCGTGTTACCGCCGGCGTGGGTATCCTGCTTCCACCGCTTCAGGGGCGAGTTGCCGGCCATTGCCCAGCCCATCGGGTAATGGGGATCCGTGGACGGGCCGCCCGCGTCGCCGAGTTTCTTGAGCATCTCTTCGACCGTGTCCGGGAAATAGTTCCGATAGCGGTCGGTGTTCAGCGTGCCGTTTTGCAAGCCTTCCTGCGACGCGCCATTGTCCGAGACGAGCATGACGAGCGTGTCGTCACCGATGCCCATCTCGTCGAGCGCGGCGAACACCCGGCCCAGTTGATGGTCGGCGTGATCGAGGAAGCCGGCGAAGACTTCTTGCAGTCGGCAGTAGACCTTCCTCTGGTCGGAGGTCAGATCAGCCCACGCTTGCACGCCGGGATTGGCCGGCGGCAGCACTGTGTCCTTCGGGACGATGCCGAGCTTCTTCTGCCGCTCGAAGGTCTCCTCCCGGACCTTGTCCCATCCGTGGTCGAACTTACCCCTGTACTTCGCGATCGATTCCTTCGGGGCGTGCAGGGGCGCGTGGCACGCACCGAGGGCCAGGTAGGCGAAGAACGGCCGCCCTGTGTTCGCCTGCTGCTGGTCGCGGATGCCGGCGATGGTACGGTCCACCAGGTCTTCGGTCAGGTGGTAGCCGGGGCGCGTGGGCGTCTCGATGAAGTGGTTGTCCTGGAGCAGCAGCGGCGCCCATTGGTCGGTCTCGCCACCGAGGAACCCGTAGAACTTCTCGAATCCCATGCCGAGCGGCCAGCGATCGAACGGCCCGGCTGCCGTGTACGCGGTGTAGGGGGCGAGATGCCACTTGCCGAAGGCCATGGTATTGTAGCCGTTCTGCTTCAACGTTTCGGCGATCGTCGCCGCGCTTTTCGGAATCGACCCGTAGTTGCCCGGAAAGCCGGTCGCAGCTTCCGTGATGGCCGCAAGGCCGATGGCGTGGTGGTTGCGGCCGGTGAGCAGCGCCCCGCGCGATGGGGAGCAGAGTGCGGTGGTGTGGAAGTTGTTGTACCGCAGCCCCCTCGCCGCGAGCTTGTCGATGTTCGGCGTGTCAATCGGCCCGCCGTAGCAGCCGAGTTGTCCGTAGCCGACATCGTCGAGGGCGACGATCAGGATGTTGGGAGCGCCCTGTGGCGCGATCACCGGCATGGCGGGCGAAAAGTCTGGGGTGGATTCCTTGTAGTTCAGCCCGATCCTCCCCTCGAACGCCGGGGTGGGCGGCGGGAGCACCGTGCGATCAATCCTCGTTATGCCTCTCGGCCGGGCCGTCTCGTCCTGGGCGTCGGCCGCGAGCCAGCCGAGAGTGCAACCGACCGCGATGAATAGGCCCGGCGACAAGGATTGCAATCGCACTTGCGCGCTCTCCGGAAAAGTTGGTTCCTCGTCGGACCGGCTTAGCCCAGGGGCCCGACTGATCCCACGGGTCGTTAGTCCCTGGTCAACTCGAAGGTGATCTTCCGAATCGTCCCGGTGAAGGCAAACGGCGTCCGGTAGTCTGGCGAAACCAGCGTGATCGAGTCGCGACCTACCTCGAACGGCTCCAGTCCGTGCCGGAAGAAGGTGCGCTTGATCTTGCCCTCGCCTGCCGGCTCACCGTTGACGAACAGCTTGAGCGTGCCGCCTCCTTCTCTCGAACCGTCCGGGATGAACTCGGATTTCAGCGTAACCTTGCCTTCGGAGAGGGGGATCGTCGCGGGGATCGTAATGTCCGCGAGCTCGAATGCGGTGTAGCGGTATCTTGGCGTCCCGTCCTTGACGTAGAAGGACCACCCGGCCGAAAACGCCCCCGAGCAACTGATCACCCCCTCGGCACCTCCCCTGGGAATCGTCAGCTCGACGGTCATGGTGTGGCCACGTGGAAAGAGTTGCGGCCCGATCGGTTCAGGTAGCCAGACATCGTTGCCGTAGTACGTCCAGGTGGTTCTCGGCTGCCTGGATTCCCGCAGTTTCGGGTCGAGTCGCTCCGAGAACCGCGGGTCGAGAGGAAACACGTTGTACTTCCGGGCTTCCCCCAGGAACCTGGCTTGCAGCACGCCGAGCCTCTCCGGTTCCTTCGCGGCGAGATCGATGGCCTCGCTAAAGTCGTCCGTGATGTGATAGAGCTCCCACGGTGCCCTGGTGAAATCGTCGCCGCTCTTGCCGCGGTCCCACGGCGCGCCGAACCGGCTACAGGCCACCCACCCGTCCTGGTAGATCGCCCGATTGCACTTCATCTCGAAGTACTGTGTCGTCCGACGGTCTGGGGCCGTGGCGTCGTCGAATGAGTAGAGCATCGACACGCCCTCGATAGGCTTCTGCGGGATGCCGTCGACAACCTTGGGCTCGGGAAGCTTGCACGCCTCAAGGATCGTCGGCACGACATCAATGACGTGGTGGAACTGCGTTCGCATCTCGCCCTTCGACTTGATGCCCCTGGGCCAGTGAACGACCAGCGGGTTGCGGGTGCCGCCGAAGTGCGACGCCACTTGTTTGGTCCACTGGAAGGGGGTGTTCATCGCCCACGCCCAGCCGACGGGGACGTGCGGCTCGCTGGTCGGCCCGCCGATCTCGTCGATCCGCTTGATCGTGCTCTTCAGGCCTAGATCCACGCCGATCAGGCTGGCCAGTTCGCTGAACGTCCCTTCCAGCCCACCCTCGGGGCTCGCGCCGTTGTCCCCGACCACATATATCACCAGCGTGTTGTCGAGTTCACCCGACGTGGACAGGCTGTCGATGAGTCGCCCGACCTGGTCATCGGTGTAGGCCATGTAACCCGCATAGTTCTCCATGAGCCGGGCGTAGACCTTCTTCTCGTCCGCCGAGCGAGAGTCCCAGGACGGCAGGCCCTCGGGTCGCGGCGTCAGTTTGGTCCCCTTCGGAATTACGCCCAGCTCGATCTGCTTCGCGTAGGTCCGTTCTCGCTGCTTGTCCCAGCCGTGATCGAACCGGCCCTTGTATTCGTCGCGCCATTCCTGTGGGGCGTGGTGCGGGGCGTGAACGCCAGACGTACTGAAGTAGTTGAACCAGGGCTTGTCGGGGTTCGCTGCCCGCACGTTGCGCGTCCAGGCGATGGCCTCGTCCGTCATATCCGCCAGGAAGTGATAACCCTGCTCCGGCGACCTCGGCTGGGCCACTGGCCTGGTGTCGCGGTAGAGCGTAGGGTAGTACTGGTTCGTTTCGCCCTGGTTGAAGCCGTAGAAGTACTCGAATCCCTGGCCGGTGGGCCAGTTGTGGAACGGACCAGCGGGACTGATCTCCGGCTCCGGAGTGTTGTGCGCCTTACCGAACATGGCGGTTGCGTAGCCGTTGTCGCGGAGCGTCTGCGCCACGACAGCTGTACTCCGTGGGATGATCCCCGTGTAACCGGGGTAGCCGGTGCCCATCTCGATGATGACTCCCGTCCCGCAACTGTGATGGTTCCGCCCCGTGAGGAGGGCCGCTCGGGTCGGACTGCAGAGTGCGGTGGTATGGAACCGGTTATAAGTCAGCCCGTTCTTCGCGAGCTTGTCGAGGTGCGGCGTCGGCACCGGTCCGCCGAAGGTCGAGCACATGCCGAAACCGACATCATCGAGCAGGACGAGCAGAACATTCGGCGCACCTTTCGGAGCCTTCACCGCCTGTGGATAGTCGGGCATCGAGTCCTTGTAGGTCTTCCCGATCTTCCCCCTGAACGCCGGGTCGGGTTTGGGCAGTTGCGTGCCGCGGGACTGCGCGGGCTGATATGTGGAATCCTGCGCGAACAACTCGGCGATGCGGCCGGAAGCCGCCAGCCATCCGAATAAGGCGTCCGGCAGGAATTAGTTTCCCTACCGTTTCCTCATTACTGGCTTGATCGTGATGTCGTAGTCCGGCAGCGTTTTCGATCGATCGAGTCGCGCCTCGTGAATCCTCATCTCCTTGGCCGGGACGCGAACCCCGTC
>DAIDHB010000181.1 GCA_027452145.1 Planctomycetales bacterium | reverse complement strand
CCGCCCGCGGCGAGGCTGACGGTCCCGGTCTGCACGCTCGCGGTGCCGGTGACGTTGAAGGGGACCTGGATGGAGGTGGTGCCGGTGCCTGCGGTCTTCTCGAAGGTGCCGGCGACGGTGATGCCGGTGATCTGCTGGCCGCTGTAGTAGTTCGCGTAGATAGTGTTATTGGACTGGGCGTCGAGCGTGGCGCCCGCGGCGATGGTGATCGAGCCTGCGGAGTTCGGGTCGTTGAAGATGGAGCCGGCGGCCCAGTCGAGGGTGCCGGTGACGTCCAGCGCCGCGCCGAGGTTGACGCTGCCGCCGATCGTCAGCGTGCCCGCGGCGGTCACGGCGCCCTCCAGATACCCGCCGGTCCAGCTCGCCGTCCCATCCAGCGTCACCCCGCCGCTGGCGTTGAGGGTGCCATTGCTCATCGCCAGGCTGCCGGCGAGGGTCGAGGCTGAGTTGATCGTCAGGGTGCCGTTCGAGATGTTCAGCGTCGACGACGAGGCGAGCGACAGGGTGTTGACCGCGTCCGAATTGCCGGCGTTGAGATTCACTGTCACGCCGGTCAGGCCGATGACGGCGTTGTCCGAGGCGGTCGGGACGTGGTGGTCGCCGGGATTCGCGGCGTTGGTCCAGTTGGCGGCCGTGTCCCAGCTCCCGCCGGAGGCGTTCGTCCAGTCCATGGTCGAGAGCAGCGTCCGGGGCTCCATCAGCTCGAGCGCCGGGCGATTGGCCTTCGTCGGGCGGCTTCGCCCGACCGCACGCCGCGGCCTTCGGCCCCTCGGCATCCGGGCCGGGCGTCCATCCTGGGAAAGGTCGAGGGGGAAGAAGTACGTCATCGGCAAGCTCCTTCAGCCGTGGTCGAACGGGTGGCCCGCCTCCCGGATGATCGCGTCGGGGAGGTTGGCGGAAGCGGTTGATCTGTCGTTTTGTCGCTCAGTCGCTCAGTCGCCGGGTCGTCGAAGATCCTCCTGGGACGGTCCGCGCGGAGGCTCAAGCATTCGCGACGCGCACTCTGGGCGGGTCGGGCCCGGTGCGGGCCCGACATGCGGATCGTGAGGCTGGTTTCCGGCGGGCCCGGGGCAGGGCGCCTGCGGGCTCGATCCTCCCTCGGGGGCGAGTGAGTGAGTCGCCGCCGGTCATGGTCGGGGATCGCTACCCTCACCAGATGCGCGCCGGACGGAAACCGGACGCCGCGTCGGGAGGAATTCGGACGGCGCCCGGCGGCCAGGACTCCGGAATCCGGCCCGAACTGCAAAAGCCGGCGGGCTTTTCGGCCTGCGTTCCCGGGGCGTCGCGTTGCTCCCGTGATTCAATGCTTGACACGCCGGGCGCCGGGTCGGAATAATCCAGCCTTCCATTGATCGACATCTTCCGACGAGGGTGCCGGATGTCCGGACGAGCGACGACCGCGGCGCAGGGGCAAGGACAAGGCCAGGGGCAGGACCCGCTGCGGGCGGAGCTGGAATCGTGGATCGAGTCGGCCCAGCAGGGGGATCCCCACGCGCTGGGGCGGGCTCTCCAGTCCCTTCGCGCGTACCTGAGGCTCATGGCCAGCCGGGGGCTCGATCCCGATCTCGCCGCCAAGGGGGATGCCTCGGACCTGATTCAGGAGACATTCCTCCGGGCCCATCGCCGGTTCGGCGATTATCGCGGCCGGTCGCCCGAGGAGTGGCGGGGCTGGCTGCGGAGTATTTTGATCAACTCGCTGGCCGAGCACCGGCGGCGGTATGGCGTCGTCGCGGCGCGGCGGATCGGGGATGAGGTCTCGCTCGACGGGCGGGACTGGGCGGTCGCCAGCAGGGAAGAGACACCCAGCCGGGCGATGATCCGCAGCGAGCGGGCCGAGGCGGTGCTCGCGGCGATGGACCGGCTGCCGGCCGAGTATCGCGAGATCATCCTCGAGCGGCATCGCGACAAGCTCACCTACGAGCAGGTCGGCCGAGCACACGGGATCTCGGCCGACGCCGCCCGCAAGCTGTGGGAGCGGGCCATCGGCCGGCTGCGGCAGGAGCTCGGGCCGGCGGAGGACTGGCGCTGAGGCCGGGTGCGTGCGCCCCCGCCGCGCCCGCCGCGCCGGGAGCCGGTCCCGACGGACCGTACCGGCCGGGGTCGGGTCGCCCGCGGCTCGGAGGCCCGGCCGAGGCCGGCCGAAGTCGTATGGCGTCCAGGGCCAGGAGTCCGGGATCGTCGGACGGAGCCGTGCCGTGCCGCGTCCGATCGGGCCGAGTTCCGTCGGAGGAGGCGGCTTCGTTCGTTCGTTCGTCCACCGGATTGTGTCAGGCTCTCAGCCTGACATGGGCGGACTGGCGGGCGGGTGGGGCCGGGTCGGGCTGAGAGGCTGACGGACTACGGGCGGCTCGGGCGGTCGGACCGGGCCGCGTCGGGCAAGAATGCCCGACCGACTTCGGGCGGATCGGGTCGGGCCGCGTCGGGCAAGAATGCCCGACCGACTTCGGGCGGATCGGGTCGGGCCGCGCGGTGACGCTGCGCTGATGCCCTCACTTGACGATTGACAACACCGCCGGGCTCTGCGAATACTGAGCCTCGCGCCGGTGGGTCCGGATCTGTCCAGGAGGGCTCCGCGACCAATAGGTCGGGTTGGCTTCGTCCACCGGTCGAGACCTCCACCCGGTGGGCGATCTCCATCCTGCCTCGTGAAATCGGCCTTTCGGGACAGCGTTTCCGTCGCCCGGGAGTCCGGGCGCGCCCCTGGAGCAAGGGCGGGCCTCGAGGCGAGCCATCGACGCTGGCCGGCGACCGGCTCGGTTCCAGGCCCCGGCCGGGCCCGTGCAAGAGCCGGCCCGGTCCAGTCCGCTCCGGTTCGGCGATCGGGCGGGTCCGGATTGGATTGGATCGGATCGGACCGGATCGGATCGGCGGACGGAGCTGCCTCGTCCATCGGACCGGTCGGAGAGCCCTCGAAATCCTGGGGGCGTCAGTCGAGGCGGGAGCCAGGCATCGGGCATGAGCGACGACCAGATCCATCGGCAGGAGGCCTCCATTCCCGGGCCGGATCGGGGCGGCGGACCGCGGAAAGACCAGGATGAGGCCGCCGGGGCGCCGGCGCCGGGAGACGTGCAGGAGATCCTGCGCGTTCTCGACGAGATCTGGCCGGGCGAGGGGCAGGTCCGGGGGATCTTGCAGGACCTCGAGGGTGCCGGGACCGATCCAGATCAGGATGAAGGGCGGCCGGCCGCCGAAGCAGGGCACCGGCAGATCGGGAAGTTTCGCATCCTGCGCGAGCTGGGGCGCGGCGGGTTCGGGATCGTGTTCCTGGCCGAGGACACGGTGCTCGGCCGCAAGGTGGCGCTGAAGGTCCCGCGGGGCGATTTCCTGTCGCATCCAGAGGTCTGGGCGCGATTCCAGCAGGAGGCCCGGGCGGCGTCGCGCGTTGATCATCCTAACCTCGTCCCGCTGCACGAGGTCTCGGGGTCGGGCGTGGTGGTTTACATCGTCTCGGCGTATGTGCCGGGTCCGAGCCTCGATCAATGGATCCGGCATCGGCGAGTTGCGGCACCGCCGCGATGGGCGGCGCGGATCGCGGCGGCCCTCGCCCGCGCCGTCGAGCACATCCACCGCCAGGGGGTGCTGCACCGCGACCTCAAGCCGGCGAACGTGCTGCTGCACGCGCCGGGCGTTGAGGCCGATCCGGCCGAGCCGTCGAGCTGGGCGGACGTGCCGGTCGAGTCGTGGGTGCCGCGGATCTGCGACTTCGGGCTGGCGAAGCTCCGCGACATGGACGGGGTCGAGACGCGCACCCGGGTCGTCGCCGGCTCGCCGTCGTACATGGCGCCCGAGCAGGCCGAGGCGCGCCGCGGCGAGGTCGGGCCGGCGGCCGACGTCTACGGGGTCGGTGCGCTGCTGTACAAGATGCTCACCGGCCGGGCGCCGTTCTCGGGCGAGACCGATCTGGACACGCTGCGCCACGTCGTCGAGGACGACCCCGTGCCGCCGCGCGGCCGGCGTCCGGAAATTCCGCGCGACCTGGAAACCATCTGTTTGAAATGCCTGGAGAAACGGCCCGAGCAGCGGTACGCCACCGCGGCCGCGCTGGCCGGGGACCTCGAGCGATTCCTCGATGGGCGGCCCATTACCGCGAGGCCCACGCCGGCATGGGACCGGCTCGGCCGCTGGGTCGGCCGGACTCCCGAGCGGCGAATCCTCGCGGCTGCGTGCGTCCTCGGCGTGCTGGCCCTGGCGTTCCTGATGATCCCGGGGGGATCGACCGGGACGCGGGCCGGGCTGACGGACGGGCAGGGCGGCGCGGACGCCCGGCTGCGCGAGTATCGGCGCCGGGAGGAGTCGGCCCATCGCGTTCTGGCGGCGCAGGAAGCCGTCATGGCCGGGACCTACGATTTCGCGAAGAACCTGCTCGACGAGGCCGCGCCGGGGCTCGGGCCGCCCGACGGTCGCGGGTTCGCCTGGTCCTATCTGGACCGCTTACTTCAGGATCGTTTCCTCCGGGGACATACGCGGAAAGTCGTGTGCGTCGCCGCCGACCCGACGGGGCAGACGATCGCCTCCGGGGACGAGGCCGGCGAGATCCGCATCTGGGACCGCGGGAGCGGGCGTTGCCGGGTCCTGCCATCGGGGTCCGATCGCCCGGTCTGGCTTCTGGTCTTCAGCTCCGATGGCAAGAGGCTCGCTTCCGCGAATCGGGAAGACGGGCACGTCCGTCTCTGGGACGTCGCCTCGGCGCGCCCGCTCGCGGTGCCCGATTTGAACGAGCCCGTCCAGGTGCTGCGGCTATCCTTCACGGATCGCGACCGTCGCCTCGTCGCGATGCTGAGCCGGACCCATCGCGACCCTCCGGAGATCGTCGCCTGGGACCTGACCCGGCCCGGTGATCGCCTGCCAGTCGTGCCCGCCTCCGATCCGACGGTCGCGGCGCTGGCACGCGTCGACCCGAGGCTCACCGCGATCGCCGACATCCTCGACGGGTCCACAACCGCGCGGACGGTCCTCGATCAGCTCTCGCGATCATGGGCCGGGCCGGCACCGTTCGGCATGGCGAGCACGCGCGACCGCCAGCTCGTCGTCGTCGGCCGGGGCGATGGGACGTTCGCCGTGCATCGGGCCGGAACGTCGCTGCGGCTGGCGCTGGGCCGTATCGCTCCGACGGGGAACCTGCTCGTTCTGTTCGACCCCTCGGAGTACCCGACCCCTCTCGAGCCCCTACCGCCCGAGCGCTTCGAGAACCTCGCCAACGCACTGATTCCCCATCCACCAGCGAGAAGACGGGAATCCGACCTTCTCTACCGCGTGAACATCAATGACCCCGTCGCGCTCGCTCCCGGCGGGAATGAGCTGGCCCTGTCGGACGGCAGGCAGCAACGCCTCTCCGTCATCGACCTCGCATCCGGCCGCGAGACGGGCTTCATCGAGCTGGTGCGGTTCAGGGAGCCGCGATCGCTGTTCTTCAGCAACGGCGGGAGGGTCCTCCTGATGGGCTCGGTGGATCACCTGGTCCGCGTCTGGGATCGGCACCTCACCGGGTCCTCGTTCGTCGTCCCGGCCCACGCTCCCGCCGAGGCCTGGTCGGCCACCTTCGCGCCGGACGGCAGGACTCTGGCCTCGGCCGGCGATGACAGCCAGGTCCGGCTCTGGCACTTGCGGGATCTGCCGACGGCCCGGTCCGTGACCCTGCCGCACGGACATGGAAGCCTCGTCACGTCGCTGGCCTTCTCTCCCGACGGCCGGACGCTCGCGAGCGGCAGCTTCGACCGGACGGTCATCCTCTGGGACGTCAAGGAGCAGAAACCACTGGCCCAGCTCCGCGGCCATACGGGACGGATACGGACCGTGGCGTTCAGCCGGGATGGCCGGTTCCTCGCATCGGGCGGCGACGATCATCTGGTCATCGTCAGAAGTGCTGGCGATCGATCCGAGGTGATGCGAATCCGGGGTCATTCGGATCAGGTTCAGGCCCTGGCATTCCGCGCGGACGGAACGATCCTCGCCTCGGGCGGGCTGGATGCGCGGATCATGCTGACGTCGCTCCCCTCGGGGAGAAGCCGAGAGCTCCATCCGGCGGACCAGGTGTTCGCCCTGGCGTTCACCCCGGATGGGTCCCGACTGATCTCCGCGCACGATCATGGGGCGATCCTGATCTGGGATCTCGCGACGGGTGCGAAGGCGGCGACGATCCCGGGTAACGGCGAGGACGTCTCATGCCTGGCGATCTCTCCCGACGGCCGCACTCTCGCCTCGGGCGGCGAGGATCGGATCGTCCGGGTCTGGGATCTGGCCACGATCCAGCAGGAATTGTCCCTCGAGGGATGTCGCGGCCGCATCAATTCCGTGGCCTTCAGCCCGGACGGACGGATCCTGGCCGCCGCCGATCACTCGGGGGCGGTCACGCTCTGGGATGCTCGCCCGCGGCGCTGATCGGCGAACGGAACGATCCGGCCCGGGCCCTTCGCGAGGCCGCCCGGCTGACTCGCCCGAGTGGGGTAGAAGCCGACGCGGGCGGGACGCGAGACACGGGACACAGGTCGTGACCCGAACGACGCGAGGCGGTAGAGTGCTATATCGGTACGCAGAATGCGCGAGTGCCAGCCGGCCTGGGCCCGGCCTTGCCTGTTCCGCGGGCCTGCGCGGCTCTCCGCGAGCCTGGCCTGCTGTCGTCCTTCTTCCCGGGGGAAATTGCATTGAAACACCGCTTTCAGGTCAACCTCCGGGGGCTCATCGATCTCCTGTCCAACCACCTGTATAGCCGGCCCGAGGTGTTCGTCCGCGAGCTCTTGCAGAATGCCGTCGACGCGATCACCGCACGTTGGCAGTTCGAGGCCGGATTCGCCGGAGAGATCACGCTCGCGGTGGGCTCGCAGCGCGCGAAGCCGCCCACGCTGGAGGTCACGGACAACGGCGTCGGCCTGACCGAGGCCGAGATCCACCGCTTCCTGTCCACCATCGGAGAGACCTCCAAGCGCGACGCCGAGGGGCTCCGCACGGGCGACTTCCTGGGACAGTTCGGCATTGGCCTGCTTTCCTGCTTCGTCGTCAGCGAGGAGATCGTGGTGATCACCCGCAGCGCCCGCGAGGACAGTCCCGCCGTGGAATGGCGAGGACTGGCGGACGGCTCGTATTCCGTGCGGGTCCTCGACGCCGACCTCGCCCCGGGCACAAAGGTCTACCTCAAGTGCCGCCCGGATCGGGAGGAGATCTTCCGCGGCGACTCGATCAAGAGCCTGGTGCGGCACTACGGCATCCTATTGCCCTATCCGATCCGGGTGGCGGCCGGGCAGACGAGCGTCGTCGTCAACGAGGATGGTGCGCCCTGGCGGCGAGCGTATGCCAGCGAGCAGGCCCGGACGACGTCGCTCCTCCGCTACGGCAATGAGGCCTTCGACATCAGCTTCATGGACGCCATCCCGCTGCGCTCGCGGGCCGGGAAGGTCGACGGCGTGGCGTTCGTCCTGCCGCACCCCGCGAACCTGAACGCCCGCCGGGGACATCGCATCTACCTGCGAAACATGCTGTTGAGCGAGGATGCCGACAACCTGCTCCCCGACTGGGCGTTCTTCGTCAAGGCCGTGGTCAACGCCGACGACCTCCGGCCGACCGCCTCGCGCGAGGGCTTCTACGAGGACGATCGACTGGAGGCCGCGCGCGACGAGCTGGGGGCGTGCTTGCGCGATCACCTGGTCCAGTTGGCCGGGAACGAGTCGGGCCGGTTCGAGCGATTCCTCGCCGTGCACCACCTGGCGCTCAAGGCGCTGGCCTCGCAGGACGACGAGTGCTATCGGATCTTCATCGACTGGCTGCCGTTCGAGACGTCGCGGGGCCGGCAGACGGTCCGCGCGCTGCGAGAGCAGGGGGGGGCGGTGTACTACGTCGACGACGTCGCCCAGTATCACCAGATGGAGAAGATCGCCTCGGCGCAGGGTCTCACGCTGGTGAACGCCGGCTATGCGTATGACCCGGAGCTGATCGCCCGGCTGCCGGAGGTCTACCCGGACGTCGAGCTTCAGCGGATGGACGCGGCCGACCTGACGCAGGAGTTCGAGGAGCTCGACCCGGACGAGCGGGACTCGGTCCACGCCCTGCTGGAGGCGGCGGTGCCGACCCTTCGACCGTTCGGCTGCCAGCCGGAGGCCCGGAAGTTCCATCCGGCGGACTTGCCGGCCCTGTTCGTCGCCGGGACCGACGCGCGGTTCCTCCGCGCTCTCGAGCAGAGCAAGGAGACGGCCGACCCGCTGTTCCAGGGGGTGCTCGAGAGCCTGCAATCGCGGCGGATCGCCCGGCCGGCCACGACGCTCGTCCTCAACTTCCGCAACCCGCTGATCGGGCGGCTGGGTTCGGTCGCGTCGCCGGCGGTTCTCACGCGTGCCGTGCAGGTTCTGTATGTCCAGGGCCTGCTTTTGGCCCAGCAGCCGCTGACGTCGCGCGAGCTCGCCCTGCTCTCGCAGGGGCTCGCCGGGCTGATCGAATCGGCGATCGCGTCCGCCCCATGACCATGACCATGACCATGACCATGAACCGGCACGGGGGACACCGAGCCATGACGCCCAGCCGCGACGATGTGAACAAGCTGGCCCGGCAGGCGGAGAGCCTGCCCTATGGCGCGACGAAGGTGTCGCTGCTCGAGGAGGCGGTCCGGCTCGCGGATTCCCTCCAGGATATTGAGCTGGCGTTTCAGGTGCGGAGCAAGCTGACGAGCGCCGCGCAGTTCTCCGCGAGGGGAGACGTGGTGCTCGTGGCGTTCTCGTGGTGCCTGGCCCAGCACGACCGCTTCCCAGGGCGATTCAACGCATACGAGCTGATGTGGACCTACAAATGGACGATCGAGTCGGTCTTCCGACTCCCCCAGATCCCCCGGGACCGGATCGAGGCGCTCTTCGCGGACTTCGAATCGCGGTGCCGGGCGATGGGTTACTCGCTTCATGCGCTCCACCTGCTGCGGCGGAAGTTCTTCGTGCTCGCCGGCGAGCGAGAGGCGGCCCGGGTGGCCCACGCCGAATTCCGCAAGTGCCGGCGCGACGAGATGAGCGACTGTGCCGCGTGCGTCGCCCTCGAGGAGTGCCGATACCAGAATTCTCAGCATCAATGGTCCCGCGCGGTGCAGGCCGCCGGGCCGGTGCTGGCCGGCCGGCTCACGTGCGAGGAAGAACCGCACTGCATCCTCGGGGAGATCCTGATGCCGGAGCTCCGACTCGGACGGGTCGAGGAGGCCATGGCTCACCACCGGCAGGGGTATCGCCTCGTGAGCACCGGCCGGCAGTTTGTGGACGTCCAGGCGGATCATGTCCGCTTCCTCGTGCTGATCGGCGAGCTCGACCAGGCCGGGTCGCTCGTCGAGCGGCATCTCCCCGACGCCCTGGAGACGATCAAGCTCCTCGACCGCTTCGAGTTCTTGCTCGCCTGCTGGCTATGGAGCGAGGGGCTCCTGCGGGCCGGGACGCGGTCGGTGCGGGTCCGGCTGCCGGAGGCGGCGCCCTCCGCCGACGACCGCGGGTTTCGAGACGTCCAGGCCTGTCGGGACTGGTTCCTCCAGCAGGCGCGCGAGATCGCCGATCAGTTCGACGGCCGTAACGGCACCGCCGCCTTTCGCCGCCGGATCGACGAATTGCCGGAGGTGTTCGTCGTCGGTCGGGATGGCCGCGGGCGAGCGTAGGGACTCAGGCGAACCGTCGACGTGAGTCGCCGGGTCAGGGCAGACGAAAGCACCCGGCGACTGACGCCGCCGGTTCGCCAGGACAGGTAACCCGGCGACTCACGAGGCTCGTCCCGGCGCCCCGCTATCGGATGACCTTGCGGCTGAAGGCGACGATGAACAGGCCCCAGAGCAGGGTGCCTAGTAGCGACTCGGCGATCAGGGGGACGTTCATCCAGCCCTGGGCGGCGCCACGGATGTCGCCGAAACCCGAGGTGAACGCCGAGACGCTGGTCAGCGCGGCGATCATGCAGCGGTTCGCCACGGTGGTGGGCTTCCCGTCGAACGGGGTCTTCTCGACGTTCAGCAGGTCGATGCCCGCGGCATAAACGGCGGCGAAGCCCAGGATGATCAGGAGCGCGGCACCCACGGCGCGGGACGGGCTGGTGCCGTAGCCGCAGCCGCGGTCGAGCAGCAACCAGTCGGCGAACTGGGCCAGCTTGCTCCAGGGTCGGCGCCAGCTCCGGGGCTTGCTCAGGCGTCCGTTGACCTTGAAGCGGTAGAAAGCCCAGTCCTCCTCCTCATAACGGTGCAGGCCCTCGAAGATCCGTTTGAGGAGGCCGTATTCCTGCATCGCCTGCGCGTGGTCGCCGGCGCACTCGCTGGCCAGCCGGCCCTCGAGCTGCTCGGGGCGCACGAGGATCCGCTCGGCAAGCGCATTCGTGAAGGCGAACCGCATCGCCGGCCCTTGCTCGATCCCCTCGAGGTAGGCGAAGTCCTGCAGCTTGGCCTTGGAGAGGTCCAGCAGCCCCTCGAACCGCGAGGTGTCCGCCTGCCACTTCTTCGACACGAGGGCGCCCCGGAACAGGGCCTCGTCGCGGAAGACACACTTTTGCAGGATGAACCCCTGCTCGGCGTGGAAGCTCCGGAAATCCGCGGGGGCGTGGAACGTGCACGTCTTGAACTCGGCCCAGCCGCCGAAATGGGCCTCCCAGAAGCGCACGCGCGAGTGGAACGTCGCCCCCTCGACGAGGAAGCGGCCGCGCGTCCGGATGTTGGCGCAGCAGAACGCGCCGGTGACCGTCAGCCCGCGCAGGTCGGCGCGGGACAGGGTCGACCCCGAGAAGTCGAGCCCCCTGGCGAACTCGCTTTTCTTGTTCATCCTGAGGCGATCGAGCGTGCAGCGCTCGAATGCGACCTCGTCGGCGAAGCGGGCGCGGTCGATCACCGGCTGGACCAGCGTGACGTTCCGGAACCGGACCGGCAGCGGGAAGTCCCCCTTGAGCTTCAGCCCGACGATGCGCGTGTTCTCGATCGTCTCGCCCCGGGCCAGGCGCGCGAGCACCTCGGCAGGATCGAGCCCGGGGCCCGTCGGGATGGGGTTGATGTCAGTCGGGACGATGTCGGCCGGAATGGGTTCATCGGAGACCATCGCATCAACGGCAGCTTCGGTACTTTCCATCGCAATCGGCTCGGTTGAGAGTGTGAGAAGTTGAAGACCCTGGCGAACCGGCGACGTCAGTCGCCGGGTTCTCATGCGCCGGTCGTCAGGTCCGCGGGAGTGAGGGACCCGTCGACTGACGTCGCCGGTTCGCCAAACACCCGGCGACTGACGTCGCCTCGGTCGCCATCACGAGTCCTTCGCGGCCCGCGGCGGAATCTTGGCGGCGGGCGGCGGGATCTCGGCGGTCGTGTTCGGGAAGATGGCCCGCGCCTCCTCGACGAGGGACTCGTAACAGCCCCTGTACCGCGAGGCGAAGTGGATCAGGACGAGCTCCCCGGCGCCGGCCTCGCGGGCGAACTCGGCGGCCTGGGTCGCCGTCATGTGGCGGTATTTCTCCGCCTGGGGCCGCTGGGCCTCGGCGTAGAACGAGTCACAGTAGAGCCGCCGGGCGCCCCGCGCCAGCTCGAGCAATCCCGGGCGGGACGCCTCGCTCCAGGCGGTGTCAGTAACATAGGCGATCCTCGATCCCGGCGACCTGTCATTCGCCCCCGCCGCCTCCTCGACCAGGGCGAAGGCCAGGCATGGGACGGTGTGATCGGTGAGCGCCGCCTCGACGGAGAGCCCATCGGACCGATACACGACCGGGCCGGACCGCGGCGATTCGGCCACCCTGGGCCGGGGGAATCGCCGGGCGCATTCCAGCCGCGCGGTCCGCAGGCGGTCGGGCCAGACCTCGACGACCTCCAGGACGATCTTCATGAACGGGAAAAACGGGAACTCGTAGCTCTTGATCCGCTGGTAGACCTTGCGGATCGTCCCCTCCGGCCCATAAACATGGAGGGCCTTGTCGCGGTCGAGGTTCGCGCGGACGATCCGGTCAAAGCCGATGAAGTGGTCGATGTGATGATGTGTCAGGAAGACCGCCTCGAGGTCGCCGAGCCGGTCGTCACCCAGCGCGGCGTTCTCGCCGCAGTCGAACAGAAGCGCGTTGTCGCGCCCTGGATCGTCGACGAACAGCGCCGGGTCGCCGGTCGAGCCGTTGACCAGCCGCAGCTCGCGGAACGCCCTCGGGCCGGGGACGGGGACGGGGCCGGGAACGGGAGCGGGGACGCGCACGGGCACGGGCACGGGCATGATTCACCACCATGGCAACGATCCGGCTGGCGGCGTCTCGGCGCTCCTCGCCGCCCGGAGTCGCATCGCCCGCCGCCCTGACAATCAGACCGCACGCCGCGCCGTCGGTCAACCCACGGCGGGGCGGCGCGCTGGGGGCTCCGATGGTACAATCGGAGGGTCACCGCGCCGAGGAGGAGCGAGGCGCCCGGGCCGTTGGGAATCTGCTCCCGGGGCGTCGACTTCGGGGGAAGAGTCCAGCATGCCGATCGAGCATTTCGATGTCCTCATCGTTGGTGCGGGCATTTCGGGGATCGCCGCCGCCTATTACCTCCAGGATCGCCTTCCATCGCGGCGGTACGCGATCCTGGAAGGACGCGCCGACCTGGGCGGAACCTGGGGCCTGTTCCGCTACCCCGGGGTCCGGTCCGACTCGGACATGTTCACGCTGGGTTACTCCTTCCGGCCCTGGAGGGGAACCCGGGCGATCGCCGAGGGCGCGGACATTCTGGACTACCTGCGGGACACGGCCCGGGAGTTCGGCATCGACCGCCACATTCGCTTCCAGCAGCGGGTGCGGTCGGCGTCGTGGTCGTCGGAGCAGGCGCGGTGGACCGTCGAGGTGGAACCCGGCGACGGTCGGGAGCCGGTCCGATATACCTGTGATTTTCTGTTTTCGTGCAGCGGTTATTACGACTATGAGCAAGGGTATCTGCCGGACTTCGCCGGGCGAAAGGAGTTCCAGGGGCCGGTGGTCCATCCGCAGCACTGGCCGGCGGACCTCGATTATCACGGCCGTCGCGTCGTGGTGATCGGCAGCGGCGCCACGGCGGTGACGCTGGTCCCCGCGCTGGCCGGGGCCGCGGGGCACGTCACGATGCTCCAGCGGTCGCCGTCGTACATCCTCTCGATCCCGGCGGACGACGGCGTCGCCCGGACGCTTGGCCGATACCTGCCGGCGCGGGCCGCGCACCGGCTCATCCGCTGGAAGAATGTGCTTCTGTCGCAGTTTCTCTATCGGCTCTGCCGGCGCCGGCCCGACCGGGCGAAGGAGCTATTACGCCGGGGATTGGCCCGGCAACTGCCGCCGGATGTCGATCTGGATACGCACTTCACGCCGCGCTACCAGCCGTGGGACCAGCGGCTGTGTTTCGTGCCCGACGGCGATTTGTTCCGGGCGATCCGCGATGGTCGCGCCTCGGTGGTCACCGACGAGGTGGAGCGGTTCACCCGCGAGGGGATCCTGCTGAAATCCGGCCGGGAGCTGCCGGCCGACGTGATCGTCACGGCGACCGGGCTCAATCTGCGGGCCTGGGGCGGCATGCGCGTCGATGTCGATGGCGCGGTCGTCGAGCCGGGCCGGTGCCTGATCTACAAGGGGCTGATGCTGAGCAACGTCCCCAACTGCGTCGTTTTCGCCGGCTATGCGAATGCCTCGTGGACGTTGCGAGCGGAGCTGTCGGCGGAGTACGCCTGCCGACTGCTGAATTACATGGAGCGCCGCGGGTATGTGCGGTGCGTCCCGCGGTGCGACCCGAACGCGGTGGAGGCGCGTCCCGTGCTGCCGCTCACGTCCGGGTACATCCGACGCGGGGCCGACACGTTCGTGAAGCAGGGGACGAAGGCGCCCTGGGTGCTGCGGCAGAACTACCTGGTCGACCTGTGGCGGCTCCGCCTGTCGCGATTGAACGACGGCGTGATGGAGTTCGCCCCGGCCGGTGAGCGGGCGTCGGCCGGCACGTCGATTTGAAGACTCGGAGCGGGTCCCCGTTTGTTCAATGCCTGCAAGGAGAACGGCCATGACACGATCGACGCGGATCCCGCGGCTCCGCGCCTGCCTGGCGATCGCACTCCTCGCCGGAGCGACGGTCGTCGCGCGGGCGGACGATTCTCCCGGCGACGAACCCGGCATCTGGGGCAAGCCCATCATGCGGCAGCCGTTCGACGCGGGGCCGTTCCGGCAGATCCGCGTGCCCGAGTGGGTCCAGGAGACGACCGGGTGCGGGTATACGCTCTCGGGGATGGACTCAAAAGCGCGCGCCGACGCCGCGGCGCACGGGGTCACCATCAGCGAGCTGGGATTCGTCGACCCGTTCTATGCCTATTACGACAGCAAGCTGCTCCGCCGACGGAGCCCGCACGTCCCCATGGGCCGGCTCGAGCGCGATATCGACGAGTACCGCCGGCTGGGTGTTCGCATCCTGGCCGTGTATCCCCCGTGCCTCCAGGGCGAGGTTTATGAGAACCACCCCGACTGGCGGCGGATCGATACGGATACCACCGCGATCCCGCAGGTCGACCTGAAGAAGTACCCGCACGGCGGGATGCTCTGCCTGCTGGGGCCCTACGGCGATTTCTTCATCGACGTCCTGGCCGAGATCCTCACGATGTACCCGGCCGTCGACGCCTTCAGCTTCGACGGGCTCCATTACGGCGGGGTCTGCTACTGCCGCCATTGCCGCGACAACTATCGGAAGGACACCGGGCACGCGATCCCCCGCGTGGATATGAACGACCCGGCGTTCCGCCGCTATCAGCACTGGGCCGACCGTCGCATGGAGGACCTCGTCCGGCGGATGCAGGACCGGCTCAAGCGGATCAAGCCCGGCGTGGCGCTCGTGACCTGGACCACCAACGCCGGCCGGTTCGGCCACTTCCTGTCGATCCCGCGCAACATGCCGGCGCGGATGAACCTTTTGCTCGACGCGCCCGACCAGGAGCTCTGGCTCGATGAGACGAATCGCGGCACGACGATCGTCCCCGCGTTTGCCAGTGCCGCCATCTGGGCGATGACCAACCACCGGACGGCGTTCAGCGAGCCGTACATCCTCAGCCACGGCAATCCGTACGGCAAGGACAGCTTCCCGCCGCACGAGATCCTGCGCAGGATGCTGCTGACGCTGACCTACGGCGCATCGCCGAGCATCGCCGTGGGCCAGCCGGCCAATCTCCAGCAGGAGCTGTATGCCTGCCTCGACGAGGTGAAGCGCCGGCGGCCGTGGATGACGCACAAACGGCCCGAGCCGTGGGCCGCGCTGGTGCTGAGCGACAACACCCGCAACTTCTACGGCCGCGACCCCGGCAAGGTCGAGGAGCGCTACATGGCCTCGGTCTTCGGCGCGTTTCGCGCGGCCGTCGAGGAACACCGGGTGCTGACCGTGATCAACGACTGGAACCTCAACCCCGACGACCTGGCGCCGTACAGCGTGCTGATCCTGGCGAACACCGCGTGCCTGGACGATGCGCAGGTCGACGCCGTGGCGCGGTTCGTCGAGCGCGGTGGAGGGCTGGTCGCCAGCCTGGACGCCTCGCTGTTCGACGAGTTCGGCGACCCTGGGCCGGGTTTTGCCCTGGCGCGCGTGCTGGGCGTCCGGCATCGGGGGACGATCGATGCGTCGTCATCATCCGCACCAGCCCGGCCCGGCGTGATCGACGCCAACTTCGCCCGGTCGATCGGGCCCGATTACTGGGAAAAGCGCAAGAATGTGTACGAGTTCCGGCAGGACGTCGGTTCGTTCCTCAACCGAGGGCGGATGCCGGTGTACGTCGGGGCCAACCCCGTGACATTCAAGGGGCCGGCGGTGCGGGTCGAGCCGTCGAGCCCTTCGGCGAAGGTCGTGGGCACGCTGCGGCTCAAACCGGCCGAAGGGCCGCCCGGGGGCGACGTGCCCGGCGTGGTGTCCCATACGTACGGGCGCGGCCGGGTCGTGTATTTCGCCGCCGGGTTCGACGCGGCGTACTATCTCTACGCCTATCCCTACCAGCGGCTGCTGCTGGCGCACGCGATCGACTGGGTCGCGGCGCGGCCGCAGCCGGTGGCCGTCGAGGCGCCGATGTGCGTGCACTCGACCGTCATGCGGCAGTCGCGCAATGGCGACGAACGGCTGATCGTGCACCTCTACAGCGACCTGAACACCACGGCGTTCCACGCGCTGCCGGCCGACGACGTGCCGCTGCGCGAGGAGGTCGTGCCGATCCACGGTATCCGCGTCACCTTCGCGCCCGAGTACCGGCTGGGGCGAATCCACCTCGAGCCCCAGGGTTTGGAGCTGAAGCCCTCCGCCACCCCGCGCGGGGTGTCCGTGGTCGTCCCGCGGCTGGACGTCCATGCGATGGTCGTGGCCGAGCTGGAGCCGCCGCGTTGACGGGCGCGATCAGGCCGGCGGCGAATCCAGCTTCTTCCGGACCCAGAAGATGAAGTCGGACTTCGCCGGCTCGCCGCCGCAGGCGCGCACCAGCGAGGCGATCTGGCCGCGGTGGTAGTGCGAGTGGCCGTAGAGCTGCGTCAGGCTGTCGACGATCGGCTGGCTGTACCAGTCGCCCTCGCTGGTCTGGTAGACCAGCACGCGCTCGAGCTCGTCTTCCGTGAGCCGGGCGAAGTAGTCGTCCCAGTCGCGCTCCATCGACTCGAACGCCGCGGGTAGCTCGGCGCGCTCGACCCCGGTGGGAAAAATCGCCGCCGGGCGCTCGTGGGACGGCTCGAAGCGATGCAGCCACATCCGCCGCGCCGCGACCAGGTGGCCCATGAGGTTCAGGGCTTTCTGGTACGGCTCGGAGCCGCGGTTCGCCTCGGGCACGGTGTCGAGCGAGGCCAGCACCTGGCGATGGGCGTCCTTCTCGAACTGGAACCAGCGGCGATATTGTTCGCTCAGGGTCGGGAGCATGGTCGGGTTAACCTCCAGGGCGGGTCGCGTCGGGGTCTGTTACCACCAGACATTCCATCGGTAGACAACATACAGGCAGACGATCACTCCGACGATGATCCACCAGGGTTTGCGCTCGCGGGGTGCGTCTTCCCTGGAGAGGTAGTGCTCGCAATAGGGGCAGCGCTCGGCGTCCTCGAGGATCTCGCGGCGGCAATGGGGGCAGGGCATGGTCGGCTCGTCGTCCCAGTCGTCGGGCCAGTCGTCGTCCTCGGGGTCGTGGACCATGCCGGAGTCGTCGTCATCCCAGTCGCGCCATCGGGGCATCGCGGGTCTCCGTCGGATCGGGGCCATTCCGGCGCGGGGGCGTCGAAGGACGACGGCCGGCCCGCGGGGGCGCCGCCCCGATGGTATCGCCGGGTTGGGATGGATGCCAGGTCGTCTCGCGAGCCCTCGTGATTGACGGGATCGCATCCGCGGCCGCGACGACGCATCCGCCGGTCTTTTTGACAGGTGCGTCCGGGATGATTAGAGTGACGGCTGGCGGACGCCGGACGGCTCGCGAGCGGCCGGTCCATCGGATCGATCAGAAAGGGAATTGCCGTGATTCGGAGCATCCTGGTCGGTCTGGACACGCCCGGGCACATCGAGGTCCTGAGCGAGGTGGCCATCCGCTGGGCGAACCGGTTCGGCGCGGGCCTGGTCGGGCTGGCGATCGTGGACGAGCCGGGAATTCGCGCGATCGAGCCGCTGGGACCGGTCGGGGGGACGCCGGGCGTGAATCCGGTGTATTACCTCGGATACGACAACCGGATGGCCCAGCAGGACCGGAAGGCGCATGCGCTGCTGGAGGACTTCTCGCGGCGGTGCGAGGCGGCGGGCGTGAAGCACGAGGCGATCGTCGGGGTCGGCGCACCGGACGAGGTGATCGAGCGCCAGGCGTGTGCGGCGGACCTGGTGCTGATGGCGTCCCGTACGCATTTCTCGTTCACGGCGCAGGAGGACGAGCCGGACGACGGCCTGCTGCGGCGAGTGCTGCCGGACACGCCCCGGCCGGTGGTGGTTGTTCCTGTTCCGGCGGGCGTGACGCCGGAGGGCCCCATCGTGATCGCGTATGACGGGAGCCTCCAGGCCGAGCGGGCGCTGTCGGCCTTCGAGGCGACAGGGCTGGCCGGGATCGGGCCGGTGCACGTGGTGAGCGTGGACGACCACGCCGACGAGGCGGCCCGGCTGGCGGGCCGGGCCCGGCATTTTCTCACGCTGCACCGGATCGAGGCGACGGCGCATGCGATCCCGTCCACCGAGCCGCCCGACGAGGTGATCCTCGCCGAGGCCCGCCGCCTGGGCGCCGGGCTGCTCGTCATGGGCGCCTATGGCCAGCCCGTCCTCCGCGAGTTCTTCCTCGGCTCGACCACCCGCCGGCTGCTGGAACAGTCGCCGATCGCGATGTTCCTCTATCATTAGTGGCGAGGGGCGAATGAGAGTCGGTCCCGGCAGCCCACGAAGTGGGCGTCAGGACGTAGCCGGGGGGCGTCAGCCCCCCGGAACGCCATGCGACGCCTCATCTCCCTACCATCATGCC
>DAIDHB010000180.1 GCA_027452145.1 Planctomycetales bacterium | reverse complement strand
ATCAGTATTGATCGAGCAGCCGCCAGGCGGCGGCGCGATCCAACAGGTCCGGGCGTGGAGAGGGTCCGTCCTCTCCGCGGCCCGGACGTTTGGCACTGATCGATGCTTCGGGCCGGGCCGTCACGTACCACGGGCGTCGAGAGGCGCCCGGGCGGTCATTTCCAGATCACGAATGGACCCGAGCCTGTGCCGCCCGCCGACTCTGCCGGGGCCGCCCCGCCAAAACGGAAATTCCGGAAGCGTCCCAGGACGATGTCCGGCCTGCCGTCGGCGTCGATATCGCCGATCGCGGCCGTCGGATAGTCGCAGGTCTCCCGCTCGAGAGCGTGTCGCCGGAATTCGCCGGGCCGGGTCTGTTCGAACAGGACCACGGCATCGGCCCCGACGGCCTTGCGCTGCTCTCCGTAATACGGCTCGCCCAGGAAACTCGTTGCAACGATGTCCAGGTCGCCGTCGCCGTCGATGTCGCCGGCCACCGCCCGGTGGGCGCCGTAGAGTGCCCCGACCTCGTGCCGCGCGAACGGCCGATCGAGCCCGAGGTTCTCGAGCCACGAGACCCCGTGATAGGGCTTGATCAGGGGCGAGTCGTACACGTCGCCGTTGGAGAGCACGGCGTCCAGATCGCCGTCGCGGTCGAGGTCGACCATCTCGATACCGCTGGAGCCGAAGGCCGGATGGGGGGCCGAGAACAGCGTCCGCTTCACGAACTTTCCGCCGCCTTCATTCAGGAACGCCACGACCGCTTCGAACTCCTGCGCGATCAGCGCCACGAAGTCGGGGCGTCCGTCGCGATTCAGGTCCACCACCGGGACATGGATCGTGCCATGGCGAGTATCGAGGGTCTTTCGCACGAATTCCGGTGAGCCGTTCGGCGCCCGGCGCTGCTCGAGGAGAAGGATCTCGCCCGCGACGTGCCAGCCGAAGACCGCGACGACCAGGTCGAGGTCGCCGTCGCCGTCGAAATCCGCTGGTTCGACGTCACAGACCCGGCCCAGTCGGGAGAGCAGGATTCGGGTCTCGTACCCTCCTTCCTTTCGTCCCCTGAGCCAGAGGACACGGCCGAGCCGATCGTCGGAGGGGATCGGCGACCCGAGGTCCGCGACCACGATGTCGGCGACCCCGTCGCGGTCGAGGTCGGACACGACAGCATGAGCGGGATGGGCCAGGTCCGAGGCCAGCACGGCGGTCCCGCCGTCGGTCCGGTCCGCCGGTCGTATGAGCAGTTCGCCGGCGGCCATCTCGCAGGCGAGGATGTCGGGACGCCGGGGATCGGTCAGGTGGACCAGGGCGACATGCGAGATAGCAGCCGGCTGCCCCGGGTGCGGCCCGGCGACTTCGGCGCGTACGAGCGTCCGCGCCAGCCCCGGCCCATCGGGCGTCCGGGGAAGGATCGGCAGATGCTCGGGCGCGGCGGCCTGGTAATGGGCGATCACCTCCGCAATCGGGGGCGGGTCCAGCCGGCGATCCGACTTGCGATAGAAGTCGAATCCCCGACGGACCTCGGACTCCCAGTTCCGCCTGGGGAAAAGGTCGGGCGTCGGATAGGGGTGACACGCGCCGCAGAACGCAACGATGCGTTCCTCCGCCGATGGCTTCGCCGCCTGATTGCCGCCCCCGACGGGAGCCGATGGCGGCGCGGACGGCCCCTTCGGGCCTGAGCATCCCGACACCAGCCCGGGCCCCGCCAGCATGATCATCGCTGAAAGCACGCGATGCGCCCCGACCCATTTCCCTCCGGCCATCGACGCACGCCCTCCTCGAAGCCATCAGCCTCGCCGGGTGCGGCACTGCAACCCCATCGCCGCCGCCCCACCGCGAAGCCGGGGGCGATATTCTGACGGTCATGGAAACAAGCAGGGACCCCAGGCCGATCGCTCACAATTCGATCTCACCAGACCTTGCCCTCCGCCGTCAACTGCGGAAACGACCCCGGACAGACCGCCTCTCGCCATGCGAACGTCGTCGTCCGAGACGAGATGGTCGCACTCGCGGACCGTCTCGCATCGGCCTTCACCAAGGTTTCTCACTAGACTCTTGACAAAGCCCCGCGCCAACTCAATCATAGCTTTCGTCTCTCGACCGAATAACAAGATGTTCAATACCAATCTCTCCGAACATCTTTCCTCTCCTAATTATATCGGTTGCGACAATCGCCATCCTGCGATCCCGGTACGCCCTGAGAACAGTTTCTGTTCAAATGTACAGAGAGTGAATTCTGGGATCACGATGTGATTCGACGGCGCTCCCCGGAATCCCGCGTTTCTCTGTCTTCCAGGTCGCACATCCCGGCGTGAACAACGCCGGGACGCATTCTTTCTTTCCGACAACCACGGAGAAGTTATGATTCGGTCCAAGCTCGCTCGGAAGTACGCCATGATGGGGGTCCTCGGCTGCGCCTTCGGTCTCGCAGGAATCGCGGGTTGCGACTCGACGCCGGCCCCTCCGACTGATGCATCGCCGCAGATGCCAGAGGAGAAGGGCATCACGAAGAAAGGCAAGTTCGCCGTCACCAAGGGGAAGGTCACGGACCCGGCGCAGGCCACCAATCCGCCTGCAACCAGTCCGCCCGCCGCCAAGTGACGGCAAGTAGCCGTCGGCCTCATTCCCTCGTTCCCGCCAGGCCTCGCTCGTCCCACTTCATCCCGATCGTTTCTGTTTTCGAGAAAGGTAATCTCATGCAAAAGGTCGCCTCCTTGCGAGATCGACGTGGGTTCACGCTGATCGAACTCCTCGTCGTGATCGCCATCATCGCTGTTCTCATCGCCCTCCTGCTTCCCGCCGTTCAGGCCGCTCGCGAGGCGGCGAGGCGGGCCCAGTGCACCAACAACCTGAAGCAGCTCGCACTCGCTGCGCACAACTATGAGACGTCCGTCGGCAGCTTCCCGATGGGACTGCTGGACCAGGTCACGGCGGTGAGTCCGTCGGGCCCCCTGTGGACGGACTACGGCCCGATGCTGCCCCTCACGCAGTACACCGAGGCTCTGCCGCTCTTCAACGCGATGAACTTCAACGTGAACGTGTATGACTGGCAGAACACGACGATCAATGCGACCGGCATGGCCACCCTGTGGTGCCCGTCAGACCCCGGGGTCGAGCAGCCCCAGATGGAGGGCTACGTCTTCCTGAGTTTCAGTCCGGCGATGCCGATGCGCTACAGCAGTTACGCGGGCAACGCGGGCGCGTGGATGAACACGCAGTTCGGCACGGCGGGTCCGACCGGCCAGAACGGCGTCTTCTACGCCTACAGCGTGACCAAGATAGCCTCGATCACAGACGGCACGAGCAACACGCTGATGTTCGGCGAGCACACCCGGGCGATCGAGAACTCGACTGACCAGATCTGCTGGCACTGGTGGACGTCGGGCAACTACGGCGACACGATCTTCACGGCGTTCTACCCCATCAACCCCCAGAAGAAGCTCCCGTACGGCGTGGCGATCAACACTGGCCCGTCGAACGTCGTCGTCTCGGCATCGAGCATGCACCCAGGCGGAGCGAATGTCGCCCTGTGTGACGGTTCGGTCCGGTTCATCAAGGAGACGGTGCAGTGCTGGCAGAACATTCCCACGGCGCCGTACGGAGCTCCTGCGCTCATGGTCTACAACGGCAGCAACGGGGTCTGGACCCCGCAGCTCGGCGTGCAGATGGGCGTCTGGCAGAAGCTCGCCACTCGCAACGGCGGCGACCTCGTCAGCTCGGATTCGTATTGATCACCGACGGTGCTCTCCATTGAATCGCGGGCAGGCAGCGTCCCGGCTTCGACGCCGGGACGCTGCTTCATTTCCATCACCCGCCGCTATCCGGACCGGCTCATGTCCTCCAAGCGCTCCCTCGGCTCTCCAGCCTCTCGCGGCAACCAGGGCCGGCGCATCGCATCATCTGGCCTCGCGCTGATATTGATCGGGCTCACCGCCGGCTTCGCCTGTCGATCGCGCGGCGAGGCCGGTGACGAACAGCTCCGCCTGGAGGCCAGGAAGGCCGCCCAGAAGGGGCGATGGGATGCGGCCGAGGCCCTTCTCGCCCGCCTGGACGATCCAACCGCCGAGGATTGGCTCCTCCGCGCGGTGGTCGCCACGAGCCTCAATCGTCCCGACGCGGCACTCCGCGACATCGACCAGATTCCCGCCGATGGCTCGCTCGCGGCCCGGGTGGCACTCGTCAGGGGACGCGCCGAACTGGCACGTTTCCGGGCCCGGCCGGCGGAAGAGGCCCTGCGTCTCGCCCTGCGGCTGGACCCGGGGCTCGCCGAGGCGCGCCGATCGCTCGTCTTCCTCTACGGGACCCAGGGACGGCGCCACGAACTTCAGGAGCAGTTCGCCGCGCTGGCCGAGAAGGGGCCGTTGACCTTCGAACTGGTCGAGCACTGGTGCATCGCGCACCAGGAGCAGATCAACGAACCCGACAAGCTGAAGCCGACCCTCGAGCGATTCGTCGAGAACGACGCCGACGACCGGATGTCCCGGCTCGGGCTGGCCAGGATCCAGCGGCAGCTCGGCCAGTTCGACCGGGCGATGGAGACCCTCGCCAGCTTGCCCGATTCCGACGCCGACGCCCGGGCCTCGCGCGCCGAGATCGAGTTCGATCGCGGCAACCTCGATGCGGTGACAAGCCTCCTCACCGGGGGTCCTCCGGATCATCCCGTGCTCGCCCGTCTCCGCGGGCAGATTGCCCTGAACCGCCAGGATGCCGCCGAGGCCATCCGCTGGTTTCGGCTATCGGACGCGGCCGACCCCAATCATTCCCAGACGGTCTACGGGCTGGCCCAGGCCCTCAAGATGGCCGGCGATCGAACAGCGGCTCAATCCAGCTCGCGACGTGCCGACGCCCAGCGCACGCTACGCGACCACCTGACGAATGTTGCCGCCAGTCGCGAGCCCCGGCCGGCACTCTGTTGCCGGCTCGCCGCGGACTGCGAGGCGGCCGGTTATCTCCCCGAGGCACGAGCCTGGTATCGCCTGGCCATCGCCTACGATCCGACCAACCAGCAGGCTCAACGCTCGTTGTTCCGCCTGGCATCGCCCAGCAGGAACACCGGCCCCATCGAACGGGACGAATCCAGCGGCAAACCGCCGGTGACCACGGCTCGCCGGCCTCGTTGAACGAGCCCGAGCCTCATCGAATCATTCGGCGGCCCTTCCCTTGCTTGGGACCGAACTGCCGCATGCGTATCGGCCTGCTGCGGTGGTCGTGGCCCTCCCTGGTCGAATCCGCCGTCGTCAGGCACTCCCTCCCGGCGGCCACGGGATCGTCCGATAGACTGGCGGGGTGCCCGTGGCGGCGATTATGTTAAAGTAACATGCGTGGCGTGCGGCACGATTCGCGGGCCGCGATCGTTGCCGTCGACCACCGGCTTCCCTCCCCGAAACCCAGCAGGTCGAAGTCTCCCATGCGATGCGGACGCACCGGGCTCCTGATGCCCGCGCTCTGGCTGATCGGGTTCGCAGGGCTCGCCGCCGGCCCGGCCCCTGGTGCCGACGAGCCCGGGCGTGGCCCGCAGCCTCGGGTCGACTACCTCGGCCAGGTCAAGCCCCTTCTCACGCGGCATTGCGTCGCGTGCCACGGCGCGGCACGGCCGAGGGCCGGCCTCCGGCTCGACACGGCCGCGTTGGCCCTCTCTGGCGGCAAGTCGGGCCCGGTCATCCTGCCCCGGCGAGGCGCCGAGAGCCCCCTTGTCCTGGCCCTGCGCGGCGAGGGGGACGGCGAGCGGATGCCGCTGAATCGCCCGCCGCTGGGGGAAAGCGAAATCGCTCTGATCCGCGACTGGATCGACCAGGGCGCGGGCGCCCCGGCGGACGAGCGCCCCGGAGTCCCGCCGCCGACGCGGCACTGGGCCTTCGTCCCGCCGATCCGTCCCGTGCCGCCCGAAGTCCGCAACACGGGCTGGGTCCGCAACCCGATCGATCGGTTCGTCCTGGCCCGACTGGAGAAGGCCGGCCTCTCGCCCTCGCCCGAGGCGCCGCCGGCCACGTTGCTCCGTCGGGCAAGCCTCGACCTGATCGGCCTGCCTCCCTCGCCCGTCGAGGTCGAGGCATTCCTCGATGACAGGCGGCCCGACCGCTACGGCCGGGCAGTCGACCGGCTACTCGCCTCGCCCGCATTCGGCGAGCGGTGGGCTCGCCCCTGGCTCGACGAGGCCCGCTATGCCGACTCGAACGGCTACAGCATCGACGCCCCCCGATCCATCTGGAAGTATCGCGACTGGGTCATCGACGCGCTGAACGCCGATCTCCCTTTCGACCGATTCGTCGTCGATCAGATCGCCGGCGACCTCGAGCCGGGCGCGACCACGGCTCAGCTCGTCGCGACCGGATTCCACCGCAACACGCCGATCAACCAGGAGGGGGGCATCGACCTCGAGCAGTTCCGGGTCGAGTCGATCGTGGACCGCGTCAACACCACCGGCACGGTGTTCCTCGGTTTGACGGTCGGCTGCGCCCAGTGCCATGACCACAAGTACGACCCGATCAGCCAGCGCGATTATTACCGCCTCTACGCATTTTTCAACAACGTGGACGAGCCCGACCTCGAGATCGCGACGGCCGAACAGCGGAAGCAGCAGGCCGAGGTACGTGGCAGGATCGACCGCTTCCATCGCGAGATGGCCGAGCGGCATCCGGACCTCGACGAGCTCGAGCGCCAGTGGGAGGAGTCGCTCTCGCCCGAATACAAGCAGAACGCCGAGATCCAGGCGAAGCTGGCGTTCGACGTCCCGCGCGACCAGAGGACGACGGCCCAGCGCCGCGTGCTGGTGGAGCTGATGATCGGCAAGGACCGGGCTTTCAGGAAGGAGGCCGCCGCCCTGCGCGCGCTCCGCTCGTCCGAGCCGAAGATGGTCAAGACGATGATCGTGCGCGAGCACAAGGGGAGCCCGCGCGAGAGCTTCGTCCTCCTGGGCGGCGATTTCACCCGACGGGGCGACCGGGTCGAGCCGGGATTGCCGGCCGTCCTGCAAGCCGGCGGGCCGACGAGCCCCAGCCGTCGCGCCGACCGGATGGAACTCGCCAGGTGGCTGGTCGATCGCCGCAATCCGCTGACCGCGCGGGTCGCCGTCAACCGGATCTGGCAGGCGTACTTCGGCCGCGGCCTGGTGGAGACCGACAACGACTTCGGCACGCAAGGAACGCCGCCGAGCCACCCCGAGCTGCTCGACTGGCTGGCCTGCGAGCTGATGGATCGCGGCTGGAGCCTGAAGGCGATCCACCGCCTGATCGTCGACTCGGCGACGTATCGCCAGGCTTCGAAAGTCCGCGGCGAATGCCAGGCGATTGATCCCGATAATCGACTGCTGTGGCGCCAGGCGAGGCTGCGCCTCGACGCCGAGCTGATCCGCGATTCGGCGCTGGCGGCCAGCGGCCTCTTGACCCGCTCGATCGGCGGGCCGAGCGTCTTCCCGCCGCAGCCCGAGGGCGTGATGAACCTCGGCCAGATGCGGCGCCCCTGGCGGGCGGACACCGGGCCGAATCGATACCGCCGCGGCCTCTATACTTTCTTCTGGCGCGCGACGCCCTATGCCTTCCTGACCACCTTCGACGCCCCCGGCGGAGTCCAGGCTTGCACCCGGCGGATGCGCTCCGACACGCCGCTCCAGGCGCTGACGCTGCTCAACGACCCGGCCTTCGTCGAGATCGCGCGCGGGCTGGCGACGCGGATCGCCTCCGACATCGGATCGACGTCGAGCGACCGCCAGCGACTACGCCGGGCCTTCCTGATGTGCCTGGGTCGGGAACCGGGCGACGTGGAGCTCCGCACCCTGGAGCGCTTCCTCGAATCGGAGCGGGCCCGCGAGCGCGCGGCCGCGCAGGCAGGAGCAGAACCTTCCGCGGCGTGGATCGGCGTGGCGCGAATCCTCCTGAACCTCGACGAGTTCGTGACGCGCGAGTGAATCGGTCGGGCCTGATCGGCCCGTCAAAGCGGGGAAAACGGTGATGAGAGGCGATCCACGACCCGTCGAGATGCGCGAGCGACTCCTTCGCGACCAGACTCGCCGCCACTTCTTCCGCGACTGCGGCCTGGGCCTGGGCGCGACGGCCCTCGCCTCGCTGCTCGCCTCCGAGGGCGCCGCATGCGCATCCGAGGGCGTCGACCGCGATCGGACGCCGGTCGGGCCGCTCTCCGCGAACCGGCCGGGCCGCGATCCGCTCGCCCCGCGCGCCGGGCATTTCCCGGCGCGGGCAAAGAACGTCATCTACCTCTTCATGGCCGGCGGTCCGAGCCAGCTCGAGCTGTTCGACTTCAAGCCGCAGCTCCAGGCGTATAGCGGCCAGCCGATCCCCGACTCGTTCGTCAAGGGGCGGCGGTTCGCCTTCATGGACACGTTCACCCGCCAGCGCCCGAAGCTGATGGGCACGACCCGCCGATTCGCTCGCCACGGCGAGTCGGGGGCCTGGGTGTCCGGGTTGCTACCGCACCTCGCGGGGGTGGTCGACGACCTGGCGTTCGTGAAGTCGGCGGCGACTGATGTGTTCAACCACGCACCCGCCAAGCTGTTCATGAATACTGGGACCGTGCAGTTCGGCCGGCCCAGCATGGGCTCGTGGATCACCTACGGGATCGGCAGCGAGTCGTCCAACCTGCCCGGCTTCGTGGTCCTGCAATCGGGCCCGCGCGGGCCGCGCGGCGGTGCCGTCAACTGGTCCAGCGGGTTCCTGCCGTCGGCCTACCAGGGTGTTCCCCTGCGCGCCGGGTCCGAGCCGATCCTGAATCTGTCCACCCCGGACGGGATCTCGGCCGCCGGCCAGCGCAGGACCATCGAGACGATCGGCGCGCTCAACCGGGCCCACCTGGCCGCGACCGCCGATCCCGAGATCGACACGCGGATCAACGCCTACGAGGTCGCGTTTCGGATGCAGACCAGCGCGCCGGAGCTGATCGACCTGGCCTCCGAGTCGCGCGCGACGCTCGAACTGTATGGCGTCGAGCCCGGGAAGCCCGGCTTCGCAACGAACTGCCTGCTGGCCCGCCGGCTCGTCGAGCGCGGGGTGCGCTTTGTGCAGCTTTACCACACCGAGTGGGATCATCACGGCGGTCCGGGACAGACGCTCGGCCCGGATCTCGACAAGGTCTGCCGCGACATCGATCGTCCCTGTGCCGCGCTGGTGCGGGACCTGAAGGCCCGCGGGCTGCTCGAGGACACGCTGGTGGTCTGGGGCGGTGAGTTCGGCCGCACGCCGATGGGTGAGATCCGCGAGTCGGTGGGCCGGAACCACCACATCGACGCCATGACGGTCTGGATGGCCGGCGGCGGGACCAGGCCGGGGATCACCCTGGGCGAGACCGACGAATTCGGTTTCTCTCCAATCGCCGACCGCGTGCACGTGCACGACCTCCAGGCGACGATCCTGCATCTGCTCGGCCTGGATCACAAGCGGCTGACCTACCGCTTCCAGGGACGCGACTTCCGCCTGACCGACGTGGCCGGACAGGTCGTGACGAAGCTCCTGGCATAATGTGACGGCCCGGCCTGGGGAGCGTCCTGGCCCGCCATGCGGCGGTCCTCTTCCGCGCTTTCGGACATGCGCTGGCTCCTGGTATAATCCCTCCAGGGACACGCGAAGGCCCGCGTCGCGGCTGCAGGCGGCGGTCGGCGAGATCACCCCCTGGCCCGTTTACCGCCCCCTCACGCCGACGGAGATCGAGCCTTGAACTGGCACGCAACCACGATCTTATCGGTGCGCAAGGGAGACCGCGTGGCGATCGGTGGCGACCGCCAGGTCACGCTCGGTACACAGATCATGAAGGCCGACGCGGTGAAGATCCGCAAGCTGCTCGATGGCCAGGTGATCGTGGGCTTCGCCGGGTCGGCGGCTGATGGGTTCGCCCTCCTCGAACGATTCGAGGGGAAGCTGAAGGATTATCCCAATAACGTCCCCCGCGCGGCCACGGAGCTGGCCAAGCTCTGGCGGACGGATCGGATGCTCCGCCGGCTCGAGGCGGTGCTGGTGGTTGTTGACGCGCGGCATAGTCTGCTGCTGACGGGTTCGGGCGATGTAATCCAGCCCACCGACGGAATCCTCGCGACCGGATCGGGAGGCGGCTACGCCCTGGCCGCCGCGCGGGCCCTGGTACAGCACTCGTCCCTCTCGGCCGCCGAGATCGTGCGCGAGTCGCTGACGATCGCCGCGGGGATCGACATCTACACGAACGGCAACCTGACGGTGGAGGAACTGCCGTGCCAGACCTCGAAACAGAGCTAGGCGACGACCGAGAGCGCGAACGCGAGTTGACCCCCCGCCAGATCGTCGCCGAGCTCGACCGCGACATCGTCGGTCAGGCCGATGCCAAGCGGGCGGTGGCGATCGCGCTTCGGAACCGCTGGCGTCGCAGGCAGCTCCCCGAGGACCTGCGCCGGCAGGTCACCCCAAAGAACATCATGCTCATCGGGTCCACGGGCGTCGGGAAGACCGAGATTGCCCGCCGGCTGGCGATGCTGGTCGGTGCCCCGTTCATGAAGGCCGAGGCCACCAAGTACACGGAGGTCGGCTACGTCGGCCGCGACGTGGAGGGCCTCATCCGCGACCTGGTCGAGGCGGCGATCGGGCTCGTACGAAACTCCGAGCGGAAGCGGGTCGAGGAGCAGGCGCGGTCCCGCGTCGAGGAGCGCCTGCTCGACCTGCTGCTGCCGTCGCCGACCACCTCCGCCCCGCCGTGGCCCGAGGGTGAGAGCCCGCCGTCGACCGAGGCCGCCGACCGTCGCCAGCGCTCGCGCGACAAGCTGCGTGCACGGCTGGTCGCCGGGGAGCTCGACGACCGCGAGGTCGAGATCACCCTCCCTGGCCGGTCGATGGCCCCGGTCTCGATCCTCGGAGCCGGCAACTTCGAACAAATGGAGATGGACCTCCAGAACATGTTCGAGCGGATCATGCCCAAGCCCAGCCAGACCCGCCGGCTCACCATCAAGCAGGCCCGGCCCATCCTCCTCCAGCAGGAGGTCGACGCCCTGCTCGACCCCGAGAAGATCAGCCAGGCGGCCGTCGCCCTTACCGAGGAATCGGGCATCGTCTTCCTCGACGAGATCGACAAGATCGCCGTCGAGGAGTCTGGCGGCGGCCGCGGGCCGGACGTCTCGCGCCAGGGCGTCCAGCGCGACCTGCTGCCGATCGTCGAGGGAACCACCGTCAACACCAAGCACGGACCCGTGAAGACCGATCACATCCTGTTCGTCGCAGCCGGTGCCTTCCACCGCTCGAAGCCCTCGGACCTCATGCCCGAGCTCCAGGGCCGGTTCCCGATCCGCGTCGAGATGCACGACCTCACCCGCGACGACTTCGCCCGCATCCTTCGCGAACCCCGCGCATCGCTGCTGCGACAGTACCAGGCGCTCCTCTCCACCGAGGGGATCACACTCGAGTTCACCGACCCGGCGATCGAGGTCATGGCCGACCTGGCCTTCCAGGTGAATCAGTCCACTCAGAACATCGGCGCCCGACGATTGCACACGATCCTGGAGCGCGTCCTCGAGGACGTCAGCTTCGACGCCCCCGACCGGACCGACAAACGGGTCGTCGTGGACGATACTCTCGTGCGCCAGCGCCTCGAGGAGCTGACAAAGGACGAGGATCTCAGCCGGTTCATCCTCTAAGACAGAAAACCTCTGATGCGGTCTGATTCCTGGGGGGGCGAGGCTCCGACCGGGCCGTGGGGCGTGGCCCGGTCGGAGCCTCGCCCTCGCAGACCCGCCGGAAAGCATCAGCGGGATCGTGAATAGGGATCGGATCGACCTCCGAGTCAACGAAGCGTGATCCGGTTTCAGGTGCGGTTTTCGGCCGGCTGCGCGGCCGATAGCTCGATCCGTAGGCGGTGGATCCGGTGGTCGCGGACGTCGACGACCGTGAAGTTGGCGCCGTCGACGCGGAAGGTCTCGCCGGGGTTTGGGACCTTGCCCATCGTGTGGAACGCCAGTCCGCCAACGGTGAGGTACTCGCCATCGGTGGGGAGCTCGAGTCCCAGCCGCTCATTGAGCGATTCTACCGGCAGCGTGGCGTCGACCTCGTACCGGGAATCGCCGAGCGGACGAACCGGATCCTCCGGGGTCGGGACGTCGTGCTCGTCGTCGATGGTGCCGACGAGCTCCTCGAGCAGGTCCTCGAGCGTCACCAGCCCGGCCACGCCGCCATACTCGTCGAGCACGATGGCGATCTGCCGGCGCTGCGAGCGCATCTCGTCGAGCAGCTCGAAGGCGTTCTTGCTCTCGGGGATGCAGTGCGCGGGCCGGACCAGCCGGCGCGGGGTGACCGCGTCGAAGTCTTTCACCTCGCTGACGCGCGCGAACAGGTCCTTGGCGTAGAGGATTCCCACGATGTCGTCGTGATTGGCGCCGAAGAGCGGAATGCGGCTGAGCCCAGTCTGGCGGAACGTCGCCGCCGCTTCCTCGGCCGTCGCCGTCGAGGGGAGCGACACGATCATGGGCCGGGGCGTCATGATCGACATCACATCGCGGTGCGTCAGCTCGATCGTGCGCTCGAACAGGTGGCGCACGGCCTCGGGAAGCTCGGGCTCCTCCTCGTCGTGGCTATCCTCCGAGTCGGGGAGACTGACCTCGACCTCGACGCTCGCCGGGCGATGCGACGACTCGGACGGCCCGGCAATCCACTCGATCAAATGCTCGACCTGGCGAAAGCCGAAGGTGAGCGGCCAGGCCATCGCCCTGACCGGCCGGGCGGCCGGCCAGACGACGGCGAGGATCGTCTCGGCGTAGACCTTGCCGATCACCCCGGCCAGCACATATCCCAGGAAGCCGATCACGAGAGTGATCGCGATCACCAGCTCGACATGGGCGGTTCGGCCCCACAGCGCCTCGAACAGGCCGCCCAGACCCGCCAGGAGCAGGCCACTCAGCACCGCCAGCGCCTCGGCGCTCCGCTCGGTGCGGTAGTCCTCGTGCGAGACCGACTCGGCCCGGCCCGGATGGCCGCGGCGCTCGCAGACCTCCTCGAGGACCGAGGGGGAGTACGATCGCAGTGCCCTGGTGAGGGCCACCGCGAACAGGTGCAGCGCCAGCAGGATCAGGCCGGCTGACAGCAGGCCGGCGAGGTTCACGCTGAACACGATGATGACTCCGCCCGCCCCGCCGACGATCGCGCAGGGGCCGAACCGAGCGGCCTCGCGGGGTCCTCGCGCGAGACATCCCGCCGGGCGGCTCGATCGAAGGGACTCGATCGGCCGACGGCCCGCAAGAGCTCGTCCTCACGCCGCCGCATCCCCGCGGCGGCCGTCTCGGTCAAGTCGTCATATCCGCACAGGTGCAGCAGGCCGTGCACGACGTAGAGCGCCAGTTCGTCCCCCGGCTCGATTCCCAGGTCGCCGGCCGTCGTCGCCGCCATCTCGGCCGAGACAACCAGCTCGCCCGCCAGGACGGGGTCGCCCGGCTCGGAAAGGTCGAAGCTGATCACGTCCGTCGGCCAGTCGTGCCCGAGGTGCTCGCGGTTGACCGCATGGATGGCCGCCTGGTCGACCAGCGCGATCGAGATCGACACACGGCGACGGCCCTCGGCGAGGAGGACAGATCGGACCAGCGCCGCCAGTTCCTCGGGGACGACGCGCAGGTGGCCCTGCGTGTCGCTGATCTCGATCTCAATCTCTTCGGCCTCTGTGCCCCGACCCATTCTCGCCTCCCGGCCCGTCGTGTGCTCTCGTGCAGAACTCATGCCGAGCGATGCTCGGGATACTTCACCCGGCCGTGGTAGATTCCGATGAGCGACTTGATCAGGCTGTCGCGGATCTCGGCGATCTCGCGGAGCGTCAGGCCGCATTCGTCGAGCTGGCCGTCGCGCAGCCGCTTGTCGATCAGCTCGCTGACGAGCCCCTCGATCCGCGACGGTGTCGGCTCGGACAGCGTCCGGCTGGCGCTCTCGACCGCGTCGGCCACCATCAGGATCGCCGCCTCGCGCGTCTGCGGCCGCGGGCCGGGATAGCGGAACGCGCTCTCGGGCACGGGCATGCCGTCAGGGTTGTTGCCGTTGCGGCGGTTCGCCTCGTAGTAAAAATACTCGACGAGCGTCGTGCCGTGGTGCTGCTCGATCAGGTCGATGATCGGCTCCGGCAGGTGATGCTGCCGGCCGAGGTCCACCCCATCCTTGACATGTCCGATGATGATCAGCGTGCTCATCGCCGGGGCCAGCTTGGCGTGCCGATTGGCGGTACCGACCTGGTTCTCGATAAAGTAGTGCGGCTTGAGCATCTTGCCGATGTCGTGGAAGTATGCGCCGATGCGTACGAGCAGCGCGTCGGCGCCGATCCGCTCGGCGGCCGACTCGGCGATCGCGCCGACGGTGATCGAGTGGTTGTGCGTTCCGGGGGCGCGTCGGACCAGTTCCTGGAGCAGAGGGTGTGTGTTGTCTCCTAGCTCGAGAAGGCTGATCCCGGTGACGATCCCCAGCGATCCTTCCAGAAACGGCAGGCTACCTCCCAGGAAGAAACCCGCCATCAGACCCCAGCCAGCGCGCCAGAAGCTATCGCTACGGACGAGTT
>DAIDHB010000179.1 GCA_027452145.1 Planctomycetales bacterium | reverse complement strand
CAGAGTCGGACCGAACGGGCCGTGTACCAGGTAAGAGCGTCCGCCGCCCCGAATCCTCCCGGCGATTCCAGCGAACCAGTCCATCCGCCCGGAGTTCCGCCGGGCCAGCCAGGGTTTGGTTCGTGTGTGCGTGATCTCGGCTCCAGTCTCCGCCCTGAGCCCGGACCTGAAATCCGCCTCCCGCCAGTCTGTCCCGGAAAGTCCGCCCGGAAGGCCGTGTGTGGATGCTGGTGTTGTTGGTTCCGTGTGTTTCTCTGGCTGTTCTCTCCGTGGCCGGGTTTCGTCGAACTCTGGCTTTGCCGTACGCCATTCTCCCTGTTCGCGGGATGTCTTGAATACGCAAACAGGGCGTTATCCAAATGAAAAGGATCTGGCGTCAATTTGGAGCAAACCGCCTGGCGGAAAGGGATAGGGATTGCTCCAGATATTTCGCACGTGGGTTCGCATTGTGGACTGCGATGGGATTCTCCGGGCGGAGGGGCGGCGAAATGCGGGCCTGGGAGCGTCGGCCAGTCGGATGGCTCGCGGCGTGGGGTAGAGTGGGCCGGCCTCGATCGGTACGGGCCGGCGGGGCGGACCCGGGCCAGACGGCGCACCCGGCCGGCCGGAGGGATCAGCGGGTTCGTGAATCAGGGCCCAGCTCCGGGTCCAGTTTGGAGCGAAGACGATACGGCGACGATCAAATGCGTGCGTGTGTGCGCCCGGCCGATCTGGGCGGGGTTCGGCTGAATAGTTGATGATACCCGTCGAATCGCTTGATACGATTCCGGCCGGGGCGGGTCCGGGGCGCGGTGTGTGCGCCCGGGAGGGACGACGGGCCGTGTTCGGTTCGAGGGGGTGCGACGATGGACTGTCCGGGCTGTGGGACGGCGTCGATGGTCGAGACGATGGCCAGGGGCGGCGTTTTGATCGATCGCTGCAAGACGTGCAAGGGGGTCTGGCTCGATCGCGGCGAGGTGTTTTTGTTCAGCCGTGACCCCAGGCAGCTCGAGGCGCTCCTGGCCGCCGAGCCGGCGGGGCGCGAGGCGTCCGACCGGACGTGCCCGCGGTGTCATGCGGGGCTCGAGCAGGTGCCGTTTCTGCGGCCGGACCTTCTGGTCGACCAGTGCCCCGAGTGCGAGGGCTACTGGTTCGATGCCGGCGAGCTGGAGAAGGCGATCGAGGCCGATCGCGGGGCGTTCCTGGTCGAGGCCGACGGGTGGGAGGGTTTCGAGGAGACCGCGCCTCTGGGCGACGCAGTCCTCGATCCGGCGGGGCCGGCGCGGGACGAGCGGGCCCACGATCGACTGCGCGACCTGTCAACGGGCCTGCTGCCGCTGCCGAACCTGTTCCTCCGGTCGGCCGGCGTCCTCGCCCTGCTGTACGGCATCCTCGGGCTGGTCCTGATCGCTCTGGCCGAGCTGCGGGTGGTGACGACCGGTGTGGCGGTGGCGATCGGCGTGGGGATCATCGTGCTCCAGTTCGTCCTCGGCCCCTGGCTGATGGACCTGGCGCTGCGCTGGATCTACAGGTTCTCGTGGGTGACGCCCGAACAGTTGCCCGAGCATTTGCGCGAGTTCGTCGACCGGGTGGCGGCCGAGCAGAGCATGAAGTTCCCGTCGTTCGGGCTGATCCACGACGGGGCGCCCAATGCGTTCACGTACGGGCACCATCCGAACAACATGCGGATCGTCATCACGCAGGGGATCCTCGATTTGCTCGAGCCGGCGGAGGTCGAGGGGGTGGTGGCGCACGAGATCGGCCACGGCAAGAACTGGGACATGCTGCTGATGACCGTGGTGCAGCTCGTGCCGCTGCTCCTGTACTTCGCCTATCGGACGGCGCTCCAGTCGGGCGAGCGGGGGAAGGACAACGCCTATCGGATCGCGGTGGCGGTCGGGGCGTATGTGCTGTACATCGCCAGCGAGTACATCGTGCTGTGGTTCAGCCGGTGCCGCGAGTATTACGCCGATCGGTTCGCCGGGCGGGTGACCGGGAACCCCAATGCGCTGGCCTCGGCGCTGGTGAAAATCGGCTACGGCCTGGCGGCGCGGGGCGGCTCGCAGGAGTCGGCGGAGCCGGAGCCGGCGGCGGCGGGGGGAAAGAAGGGTGCGGCCGACAAGAAGCTGGCGCCGCCGAGCCTCGACGCGATCGGGGCGCTGGGGATCTTCGATCGCCGGTCGGCCGTGGCGATGGTGGCGAGCTCGGCGGCCGCGGGGTTCGATCGCGATGGTGGAACGGGAACTGGCGCGCCGGCGGTCAGCCGGGAGAACCTCAAGAGCGCGATGCAGTGGGACCTGTGGAACCCGTGGGCGACGTTCTACGAGCTGAGCTCGACGCATCCGCTGGTCGCGCACCGGCTCCAGTACCTGGGTGACCAGGCCGCGGCGATGGGCGACGAGCCGTATATCGTCTTCGACCGGCGCAAGCCGGAGTCGTACTGGGACGAGTTCGCGGTGGACGTGGCCGTGATGTTCCTGCCGCTCTTGCTGTTGCTGCTGGGCCTCGGCGTGGCGGCCGGGATCGGGGCGGCGTCGGCGTTCGGAGTGCTGCCGGCGGCGATTGCTGGGGTCGGGCCGAAGGGGGTGCTGGCGCTCATCGGGCTGCCGATCCTGGGGCTGGGGGTCGGGTTGTTGCTCAAGACGCGGCTGGTCTATCGCGGGGACTACTTCGCGCCGCTGTCGGTGGCGGGTCTGCTGCACAAGGTGAAGGTGTCGAGCGTGCGGCCGGTGCCGGCCCGGCTGCGCGGGACGATCATCGGCAAGGGCGTGCCGGGGCTGATCTGGTCCGAGGATTTCGTGATGCGCGACGGGACCGGCATTCTGTTTTTGGACTACCGGCAGCCGCTGCGGATCTGGGAGTGGCTGTTCGGGCTGTTCCGCGCGGGTGGGTTCGCGGGCAAGCCGGTGGAGGTCGTCGGCTGGTTCCGCCGGGCGCCGATGCCGTACCTCGAGCTGAAGTCGATCACCGTCGACGGGCGGAAGCGCGAGAGCTATGCCCGGCACGCCCGGTACATCTGGGCGGCGCTTCTGGTGGGGATCGGGATCGCGCTGATCGTCGCGGGGGTGGTGGTGCGGGGGTAGTCGAGCCCCCGTCAGGGGGCGATCGGACGTAGCCGGGGGGCGTCAGCCC
>DAIDHB010000178.1 GCA_027452145.1 Planctomycetales bacterium | reverse complement strand
CAACTACCTGGCGTTCTGGTTGGTCGCCATGATCGAGAGGTATCTCCGCTTGTTGGGTTTGCCAGACAGAGCCTAGAGCTTTGGTCCCGAAGCATCGATTCACTGATCGATCTGACGCAGTCGACCCGGAAGGATTCGAACCTCCGTCTCCCGGTTATCAGCCGGACGCTCTCGACCATTGAGCTACGGGTCGATCACGATCGCTCGATCGCTCGCTCATTCGTTCGCTGGCCGCCTAACTCTCGGCGCCGGGGGAGTCGAACCCCTCGTCACTCTCTTATAAGGAGAGCGCTCTGCCGCTGAGCCAGGCGCCGCCCGATGGCGATGGGGCCGGAGGGATTCGAACCCCCACCTCCCGGCTTAAAAGGCCGATGTGCGGCCGTTACACCACGGCCCCGCTGCTCGAACACCGCGGGGCCCGCGTTGATTACCACGGCAGGAAAGATCCTCAAGTAGGTCGGGCATTCTTGCCCGACGCTCAGGCCCCGTCGGGCAAGAATGCCCGACCTACTTTCATGCCGTCGTAATATGTCGACTGCTCATCGGTCGCCAGCTCCTCATCAACACTATAGTACAACTGTAAAAGGATCAGGGCGGCCGGATTCGAACCGGCGATCTCAAGCTCCCCGAGCTTGCGGATTGGCCAGGCTTTCCCACGCCCTGGTCGAGGTCGACCGGAATTCCGATGGTCGGGAGTCGACCGACCGACCTGCCGGCCAGCGCGCACCCTGGTCGAGCGAACCTCGGCGCTCCAAAAGCAAGAGGCCCGGGGTCGTCGCGACGCCGGGCCTCGAGAATCCACGAGAGGGATCAGGGCGGGCCGGACGTCAACAGCGCGGGTTCGGCAACGGACAGAGGCACGCGAGGCGGCCATTCGGCCGCTCCGGCTTCTGTATCGTTTGCCGTGGCTGTTGACGATCGCGGTCCACGGTCCGTCTCTCCTGCCCGAAGGTCCCGGCCGGCCCGGCCAGCCGTCTTCATCACGTTCGGTACAGGAGAGACGCACCAGCCGGCCGGGATGTTCGCGCCGGTTTCGATTTTTTCGCGATCGGATTAGTCGCGGATCTCGATGCGAGAGCGATAGCCCTGGAGCGCGGGGAGGTTCTCGAGGGTGGTGCGGACGGAACGCCTCAGCCAGAACCGGCTGGGCTGGGCGACGATCACCACGTTGCGTCCGGTCATCCGGACCTCGTACCAGCGGAGTTTCTCGCCGAGGGTTTCGTGGATCTGCCGCTCGATCCGACGGCGGGCGGCGGCCTCGGGATCGCGGTCGCGGTCCGCGGGGAGATCGCGTTCGGCCTTGCTGGCGTCCTTCCGGACATCGTCCCTCTCGCGCGGGGGCGGCAGAGGCGCCGGCGGCAAGAAGAACCGGCCGAGCAGACCGCCGCGGCCGCGCGGAGCCACGGACGACCGCACCCGATCGCGGTCGAGGTCGAGGTCGTCCAGACTCGCCCGGTCGCGAGGCTGGGTAACGCCCGGACGAGCCGTCCCGGGTCGTGCCGACGGCGACCGCTCACTCGGCGACGGATCGCCGTCCATCGGCTCGATCGTCAGCGGGATCGGCTCGCCGAGGTTCCGCGTGACGGGTCCCGACGGACGCGGCGTCAACGCCCGGGCCGCATTCCCCGCCGACGGGGCGAATCCCCCGCGCGGCGGCGTGACCTCGATCGGCTCGGGCAGCGGCGGCCCGTCGAGAGACGAGGGCGCTTCCCGGTCGGCATTGCCGAGGCCGTGTGATCCAATGCCCGCCCTGGGAAGTGCGTCAAGCTCGGTCGAAGCCGGCGGCCCCGACGGCCTGCCGGCCGGCGACGCCACCGTTCGCGATGGAGATGCGGCCGGCGGTTGCACGAGTCGCGACGGATGCGCGGCCGGCGCGGTCACGCCCGGGATCGCCAGCATCGGCCGCGTCTCGGGCCGGGCCGGCTGGGACACCACGCGAGGCGTCCCCTGCGCCCCGGTCGCCGGCCTGGCGGGACCGTTCCGCAACGCCCCGGGGCTCGCCGGCTTGACCGCCGGCTTCGACCTCGCGGCCGCCCCGTCGGTCGCGGCCGGCGCCGGCGCCGGCGCTGGCGCCGGTGTCGCCGAGGGACTGGCGTCGGCTTTCGGCCCTTCCAGCGACGGTGCCTCCAGCGGCGGCGGGTCCTGCGCGGCCGCCACGCCCACGAGTCCCAGAATGAGGCCGAGCGACTGCACCGTCACCGACACGTGCCTGGACATCACGCGGGTCTCGTATCAAGTGGGGCCACGACTCACGGGGTCAAAACGCCTCAACTCGTATCATCGGCCGACGTAACCGCCTGGCATCGGCTTTTTCCTCCACGGGCCGGTATCTCGGCTTGAGCCATGCTTGTTCCCAATCCCCACTCTCGATCTCGACGCCCAGCCTGGGGTAGAATCATGTTCGAGGGGATCAGAGCTTTCGGCATCAGCGGCGGGATGTGACCATGTCAGTCGGTGGCGAAGGAGGTCACGTTCATCCGAACACGACGCAAAGGTCCAGATACCGCTACTTCTTCTACGACAAGCATCATGGTTGGGCCGGCCCCGAGGTGGCACGGTGGGCCCTCGACCTGAGCGAGGAGGACGAGTTCCTGATCTTCGACCGAGCGGACGAACTCAACCTAAGCGACGCGAAGGGAAACCTCTACGGCGTCCGACTCGATCCGCAGCGCCAGGTCATCGCGCTTGGAACGCTGCGGCAGCAGGTCGCCAAATTCACTGACTCCGGTCCTCACTGGCATGGATTTCCGCTCGGGCCGCTCGAACGGAGTGCTGCGAGTCCGCTCCCGCCCGAACGACCTTAGCCGAAGGATGCGCTTCGGAGAATGGTCGATACGGGCCTTCTCACCAACGAAGCACGGAAGCGGCTGTTGAAAGGCAAGCACGCATGACCTCTGTTCTTGTTGAAGGACGCTCGCTCCGTCTACCGGGCCACGAAATCACCTGGGCCGGACATTGTCCCTGGACCAGTGGGCCTTGCTTCGGCACGGAGGACGGTGAAATTCTGGTCTGCCGCGCCTCAACCGGCGACGCCCTCGACGTGCTGCCTTACCACTTCAGCAACGAGGCCGTGAACGGGGTTGCCTTCTGGAGGGACTTCGTAGGAATAAGCACGCGGAGCGACGTGGTCGTCGCCAGGCGGGGGCAAACGGAACCCGTCATCAAGGCTCAGGAGGGCGCGCACGGGATACTGGCCTTGCACAGCGGCCTATTCTTCGCGCCGATGGGGATCTCTGGGGTTCTCAGGATTGAACCCGGCGCCAGCCCCGGGAGACGACTTGCGATCGAGAGGCCAAGTCACGGGCAGATCAATTTCTATAAATTAGTCGCACTGGACGACCAGGGCCCTGGGGATCTGATGGCATGCGCCAGTCGGAACGACGGCTTGCTCTCGATTCGAGCAGTCGGAGACGCCGCGCTGGATATCAGGGGATGGGCATCGAGACACGCGGACTTTATCGACGTGTGTTCCATCGCCTCCGACGATGCACCCCGTGCCGTCGCCGGCCTGTGTTTGGACGGCTCCTTGGTGCTCCTCAGGGACCTTCTGGCGGAAGAGGAGCCGCGCACCATCCGCCTAGCCGGGATCAGCGGCACGCCTTACTCGATTCTTAGCGCCGGGGGCAATCTGCTCGTTCTGACCAGCCAGATGTTGATCTCCGTCCCGGATTTGCTGCCGTGGTTCCTTGGCGGTGGACATTCTGATGGCGAGCCCAATTACCGATTCACCTCGGTGCAGGCCGTCGACGCCTTCCTGATATCCCCTTCGCAAGTCGCCATCGTTCTCGACGACGAGGTGCGCTTGCTGGATTTCCCGGTCGCGAGCCATGCCTCGGAATCCCGCGCCTCGAATGGCCGAGGGGCCGATCAGCGCCTTCAGAATGAACCTCTCTTGCACACATGGTGGACGGAGGCGGGACAGCGTGCCGAGCAGATTCAGCAGGCCTGGGACAAACCAACCCTCGTCATGCAGATCGCGTGAATCGTCCACCACTCACCAAATCTCGAATTCGACGGAGGTCTTCGCGCCATGGTCTCGCCTTCCGCTTCCTCGGACAACGGTGTCATCAGCGACCTGAAGATCACCTCCGTCGAGGCCATCTACCTGAGGTTGCCGCAGGTGAAGACCCAGTGCGACAGCGGCCAGGACGCGCTGATCGTCAAGGTCACGACCGACGCCGGGATCGTCGGCTACGGCGAGGTCGACTCCAACCCGCTGGCCGCCAAGGGCTGCATTGAGGGGCCTTTTTCGCACACCACGGCCACCGGGCTGGCACACGTCCTGATCGGCGAGGACCCCCTGCGAACCGAGTACCTCTGGCACAGGATGTACCGGGCGAACATCTACGGCGGCCGGCGCGGGATCGCCATCCACGCGATGAGCGGCATCGACCTGGCCCTCTGGGACATCAAGGGCAAGGCGCTCGGCTTGCCCGTCTGGAAGCTGCTCGGCGGCGGGTTCACGAGGTCGCTCCGGGCCTACGCCAGCTCGCTGTTCGGCGAGACCCCGGCCGAGACCGGCCGGCGCGCCCGTCGATTCGCCGACCAGGGATTCACGGCCGTCAAATTCGGCTGGGACCCGATGGGCCAGGATGCCGAGACCGACGTCGCCCTCGTCCGCGAGGCCCGCGCCGGCCTCGGGCCCAACCTGGACCTCATGATCGACGCCGGCCTCGTCTACGATGCCAAGACCGCGATCCAGCGCGCCAGGGCGTTCGAGCCCTACAACCCGTTCTGGTTCGAGGAGCCGCTGCTGCCCGACGACTACCTCGGCTACGCCAAGCTCGCCGCCGCCAGCCCGCTCCGGATCGCCGCGGGCGAGGAGGAATCCGAGCGCAAGAGCTTCCAGCAGCTCATGGACGTCGGCCAGGTCGACGTCATCCAGGTCGACCTGACCCGCTGCGGCGGCTTCACCGAGGCGATCAAGATCGCCGCCATGGCCGCCGACCGCGGGGTTCCCGTCGTCAACCACGGATTTACCACGTATCTCAACGTCGCCGCCGCGCTCCACTTCCTCGCCAGCATCCCCAACACCCTCGGCCTGCTCGAGTTCGTCGTCGAGGAGGGGACGAACCTGCGGCAGTCGATCACTGAGGTCATCCGCGCCCAGGACGGCCGCGTCGCCGTCCCCGACGCCCCCGGGCTGGGCATCGAGCTGAACCACGCCGGGATCGAGAAGTTCCGCGTCGGCTGAATCGCCCTGGCCGCCCGCGTCCACGCTCCAACGAAATGGGGACTGGCTCCGAGTCTTCGAGGTGCCTGTCCCCATTTCGCTGGAGCTTCTTGAGCCGGCGGAATCCGTCACTTACCCCGAACCAGGAGCGCGCCCGTGTCCGAAGCCCGACGGATCATCGAAGCCCTGGGCCTCCAGCCGCACCCGATCGAGGGCGGCTTCTTCCGCGAGACGTACCGCTCGGCCGGCCAGATCCCGCCAACGGTCCTGCCCGAGGGCTATTCGACTGGCTCCGGCCGCTCATTCGGCACGGCAATCTACTACCTTCTGACGCCCGAGACCTTCTCGGAGCTGCACCGGCTGCCGACCGAGGAGGTCTTTCACCTGTACCTGGGCGGACCCGTGCGGATGCTCCAGCTCTTCCCCGACGGCACCGGTCACGAGATCCTGATCGGCTCCGACGTCCTCGCCGGCCAGCAGCCGCAGGTGATCGTCCCGCCCGGGGTCTGGCAGGGCTCGCGCCTCGAGCCGGGCGTCGAGTTCGCCCTGCTGGGAGCAACGATGGCGCCGGGATTCGATTACAACGACTACGAGCAGGGGCAACGGGGTGAGCTGACGGCGCGTTATCCTCGCTTCGCGTCGCTGATCTCAGGGCTCACGCGGAGCGACTGAGCGATCGAGGTGATGACGTCCAGCGTTGCTGGGGCTGGGAGCCAGGAGTACGATGATGACGACGGCATGAAAGTCGGTCGGGCATTCATGCCCGACTGAGCCTGAGCGTCGGGCAAGAATGCACGACCGACTTGAGGTCTTACCTGCCGGGGTAACAGGTTGAGAACCGGGTAAAGGCCGACCGGCCGGTGTCGTCTCGAATTCGGATCCTCGCAATCGAAGCGTGCCGATGACCTCAGACGTGGTGGAAGCTCCATTGGAGCTCGTCGAAGCGATGGCCTCGCTTCGCTTTCCTCCAAAGGCGGACTCTCGGCTTCAACGGCTGGTGGATCGCAATACCGAAGGTGGGCTCACGCCCGACGAGCGCGAGCAACTCGAACCGCTGGTTGAGCTCAGCGAATCCCTATCCCTCGTGCGGGCGGAGGCCCTCAAACTCCTGAACCGGCGGCCGGCGTGAGCGGCCGGTCGGAGCGAGCCATTGCGCGGACAGTGGCCGACCGCGCCGGAGGCCGTTGCGACTACTGCCGGATGCACAGATCAGGAAGCAACCCCCAATCTGGCCCAACCGCCTTTCGTGTACGGCCATGGCGTGATCGCGGTTTCAGGGTGATAGAGTCTGCAGCAGCACGACGGCATCCTTGCGATGAGCGAACGCCCCCGGCAGGCCGGTCGCCGATTTCAGCAGCTTGCGGGCGTCGTCGGCCTGCCCCTTGTCGACCAGGACGCGGGCCAGGAAATAGGCGATGTCCGTCGTGGTCCGCACCCCGGAGACGGCCTGGCGCAGCACCGGCTCGGCCTGATCCACCCGGCCCGAACGATAGAGAGCCCAGCCGAGGGTCGCCAGGGCCTCGGCCGAGCGCGGGGATTGCCGCGCGCCCACCTCGGCCAGTTGCAGCCCCCGGGCTCGCCGCGCCGGGTCGTCCTGTTCGACCAGGCTGAGTGCCAGCAGGTTGGCCACCCCGAGATCCGCCGGCGCCTCGCGATGGAGCGGCTCGAGGACGCGCTGGGCCTCGGCCGCGTCGCCGAGATGCCAGGCGATCAGGGCCCGGAGCCGCTGGGCCTCCTTCGAGCCCGGTTCGAGCCGGGCCGCCTCGTCCGCCTCCGTGCGGGCCTCGGCGGCGCGACCATCTTCCAGCAGCCATGAGGCGAACGCGCGGTGGACCCGCGGGGTGCCCGGCTCGACCTGGCACGCGTAGCGGAACCACTCCTCGGCTTTCTTGACATCCTCCTTCTGGGAGTATAGCCACGCCATCGAGACCGCGGCCGGCTCGAGGTCGGGCGCATCCGCGACGGCCTGCTTCAGCGCGGCGAAGGCTTCATCGGCCTTGCCGAGCCGGAAGAGCGCACGGCCGAGCCGCTGGCGGGCGCGGCCGTCCTTCGGGTCGATCTCCAGCACGGCCGATAGCGACTGCCGCGCCGCCTCCCAGTCCTCGCGAGCCTCGGCGACCGCCGCGAGTCCGGCGGCAGCCCCGCGGCGATAGGCGCGAGCCTGCCGTTCGGCCCATCGGCCCGAGCCGGCGAGCGTCCTGGCCGTCTCGAAGTTGAGCCGGGCATCGCTGAACCGGCCGTCGACCAGGCTCAGAGCGCCCATGCTGAGATAGACCTCGGGGTGGTCGGGGGCCTCGGCGGCGGCCTGCTCGAGCGCCCGCCGGCCGGCGGCGGCCTGGTCGGCGGCCAGGTGCAGGCGGGCCAGGATCACCCGGGCCGGCGGCCACCCGGGATGACCTCCGGCGTGATGGCGAATCAGCCGGAGCGCCTCGTCGGCCCGGCCCGCCCGGATCTCGCGCGCCGCCGCCTCGATCGCATCGCCGGCCGGAACGGCGCCGGCGGCCGAGGGCGGGACGCCGAAGGGTATTCCGCCGGCGCGGCCGACGGAGGCTCCCCATTCCCATACCGCGGCGAGACTCAACCCCACCAGGGCCGCCCCAAGTGTGCCCAACGAACGTCGAGTCATGTGAAGGCTCCCGATGCTGTCTCCCGTGCCGAGATCGATCCCCGTCGCGTGAAAGGCCGCCGGATCGGCGCCGGCGGCCCGGACTGCCCCGTCCGGACCACCGGCGACCGATCAGAACTCAACGCCGAGCCCGGCGACTCCGCCATTGCCGCCCGATCGCCAGGCTCGCGCCCGCGATCGACAGCAGCACCAGCGAGGACGGTTCGGGGACCGAGGCGACGCCGATCCCCTTGACGTAGGTGTAACCGCCCTGGTCGACCACCTGGTAGCTGCCGCCGGGCGGAAGGTTGATCACCATCTCGCCCGAGCTGATCAATCCGTCGATCGTGCTGATCCAGTTCCCGCCGGGCGCGTAGGTATCTTTCCAGCGGAAGTCCCAGCCCGTCGCGGTGAAGTTCAGGTCGATGTGGCTGGAGGTGGTCGTCGGGTTGGCCCCGTCGTAGGTCACCCCGGTCCCGTTCGTCTCCTGCAAGGTCAGAAGCGAGCCGTTGGTCAGTGAGATCGAACTCGTGACCTCGTCGCCGCCGTGCAGGGTCAGCGTGCTGGTTCTGTCCAGGCTGATGCTGCTCATCGTCATCGGTGTCCCGGCGATCGTCGATGCGGTGGAGTCAGACCGGAGGCTGAGATTGGCCACCGCGCCGTTGAGCGTGCTGGAGGCGTTATAGAGTTCGAACGTGGTCAGCTTGTCGCCTGCCAGGAGGTCGTATTTGATATTGCCGACGTAGAGCTCGGACGCCGCGATGTTCCCCTGGTTCTCGACCGTGATCAGCTGCCCGGCGGGAGAGTTGCCGCCTAGGTCAACGCTGAGTGCGGTGATCGAGTGCCCGCCCATGTCCAGGACCGAGCCCTGGCCCTCGACGTCAACGACGTTTCCGACTTTCAGGTCGGCCCCCATGTGCAGCGCACTTCCCGAGGCCACCGAGACATTCAACGTGACGTTCCCTCCCGCCGTCGTCGTCGCCACCGACCCGTCCCGCAGGTCGAGGCTCGACACCGAGCTGTGCAGCGTGCTCGTGGCGTTGTTGAGGTAGAAGTCCGTCACCTTGTCGGTCGACGCGAGGTCGAAAGTCGTGTTGCCTACCTGGAGTGACCCCGCCGTAATTGCCCCCCGGTTGAGCAGGTTCGTGGCGTAGCCCGAGCTGTAGCCCAGGTCGACCAGGTTGAGGCCGGGGGCGCTCAGGGCGTGGCCGTTCATGTTGAACGTCGCGTTCTTGCCGTCGGCGCTCAGGCTGCCACCGTACGAGGGGTTGAAGGCCAGGTCGGCACCCAGGTTCAGAGTACTGCCCGCGCCGATGGTGGCGCTGGAGGTGATGTTTTGCCCGGCCGTTGTCGCGGTCGCGCCGCCCGAAAGCGACAGGGAGCCGGTCTGGTCATGGGCCCCGAACGCTAGTGTGTTGGGTCCATCGACGACCACACTCCCTGCCGTGAAGGAACCACCAGGAGCCTCCTGGATCGTGCCCGTCCCGCCATTGACACCGATGTCGAGCCCATTCGATATGGTCAATGCGTTGCTGCCCAGATTGAGGGTCCCGCTCGTCCCGCTACCCAAGCCCAGGTAGACGACACTGGCGGACTGGTTCTGGGTCAGGCTCACGGTCGCCGTCGCGGCCGAGCCGCTTGGGGTCGTGCTGCCGATGTAGACCCTGGTCGACGACCCCGGCACGGTGCCGGTCGTCCAGATCGTCGGGTCATTCCAGTTGCCGCTGGAAACGGCGCCGGCGCTCTGGGCGAACGTGACGCGACCTCCGGCGGTCCAGGCCACGGTAAATAGGGCAAGTACCCAAATCCTGCTTCGCATGGTGCAATTCTCCTGGTGACTTGCAGACGCCGGGTGCACGATTCGGCGGTCGGAATGCCCGTCCCATCGCGCGGCGACCGGAGCGCGCAGCGGCGGCGCCTGGCCCCGTGCGGCGCCCAGCACCATCGCGATCCGGGATCCGGTCGCTCGATGATCCCTCAACCCACCATGTGCCATCCGGGCCGCGATCCGAACCTTCGTGTTGTTTTTTTCCGGCACGGGGCGTTTCCGTATCGTCCGGTGCTTGCATGAGGGAGGGCCGGACCATTATATTTATCATCTCGTTCGCATTCATGGTCGAACGAAGGCGTTCTTTTCGAGACAATGGTCGATCTCTCTCCCTTTCGGGTCGACACTGGCGGGATCATCGAGTGAGAGGAACTCGCGAGATCGAAGATATGGGGCAGCCCCCGGACATCGAGCGGGCGATCGCGGCCCATCGGCAGTATCTGCTGCTGGTGGCCGATCGTTCGATGACGCCCGCGTTGAAGGCCAAGGAGGGCGCCAGCGACCTGGTTCAGGAGGCGATGCTGGCGGCGCACCGGGCGGCCGGCGAATACCGGGGCCAGACGCCGATCGAGCTGAGATCGTGGCTCCGTCGGTTGCTGCTCAACCTGGTTGCACGGGCGGCCCGGCGCTACCTGGGGACACAGAAGCGCCGGCTGGGGCGGGAGTTCTCACTCGACGCTGACATCCACGGCGATTCGGTCGCCGCCTCCCTGGCCGTCGACCAGACGTCGCCGGGCGGCCTGGCCTCGCGCCGCGAGGAAGAGGCCCTCCTGCGGGCCGCCCTCGACCGCCTACCTGACCGGATGCGCGACACGGTCCTCTGGCGATACCAGGACGCCTGTGCGTTCGAGGAGATCGGGCGGCGGCTCGGCTGCTCGGACGTCGCCGCCCGCAACCTGTGGCTCCGCGGCCTCGACCGGCTCAATCGCGAGTATGCCGCCGCCCGCGCCCGATCGGCCGGTTCGCCGGTCAATTGACGCGAGAACGCCGGCGCCCGGCCCGGTCCGGTCCGATCCCATCCCTCTCCCGGAGCGTGATCCATGGACCCGGAGGCCAAGAGCGATCCGGAGCGGCGCCCGGTCGAGCGGATGGGGGAACCTGCCGACTGCCGGCCGGACGTGACGCCCGGCCCGGAAGGGCCGTCGGTCGCCGATGCAGGCTGCCTCCGATCGGCCCGCGAGGGCCTGCTCCTGCTCGAGCGGGTCTGGCCCCGGCCGGCCGAATCGGACGCGGACCTCCAGGCCGCCCCGCCCGCCGGCTTCAGCCGATTCCGGATCGTCCGCGAGCTGGGGCGGGGCGGCTTCGGCGTCGTCCTCCTGGCCATCGACCCGGCCCTCGATCGACTGGTCGCCCTGAAGCTCCCCCGCGCCGAGTGGCTGCTCGACGCGCCCGCGCGCGAGCGGTTCGTCCGCGAGGCCCGCGCCGTCGCCGCGCTCGACCACCCCGGCATCGCGCCCCTGTACGAGGCGGGCGAATTCCTCGGCGTCTGTTACATGGCGTCGGCCTACTGCGACGGACCCGACCTCGCCGCCTGGCTGCGAAGTCGAAACGACCCCGTCGACCCTCGGGCCGCCGCCGGACTCGTCGCCGAGCTCGCCGACGCCCTCGCGCACGCGCATGCTCGCGGCGTCCTGCACCGGGACCTGAAACCGTCCAACATCCTGCTGGTCCGACGATCGACCGGCGACGGACTCGACCTGGCCGATGACCCGGCCCGGGGCTCCCCGCGGATCGTCGACTTCGGCCTCGCCCGCCTGATGGACGGGGCGGCCGAGGACGTCACAGCGAGCTTCGCCGCGATGGGATCGGCGCCGTACATGGCGCCCGAGCAGGCCGAGGGAAGGAAGGTCGGGCCGGCGGCCGACATCTACGGGCTGGGCGCCCTGCTCTATGTGATGCTCTGTGGACGACCGCCGCACCGGGGCCAGTCGGGAGTCGACACATTGCGCCGGGTCGTCGCCGAGGATGTGACGCCCCCGCGATCGATCCGCCGCGGCCTGCCCCGCGACCTCGAAATGATCTGCCTGAAATGCCTCGAGAAGAACCCGGCCCGGCGTTACGACGGCGCCGGCGAACTGCGGGACGACCTGCGGCGGTTCCTCGCCGGCGCGCCGACGCTCGCCCGGTCGGGCGCCCGCTGGGATTCCGCCCGGCGCACCTGGATCCGAACGCGACGCATCGCGACGGCGGCCGCGATCCTGGCGGCAGCCTCGGCCGCGATCCTGGCCGCGTCCTTCCGGTTCGAGGACCGGCTCCGCGCCGCGCGCGAGCAGGCCGCGCATCACGCCAACGCGGCCCGCGAGAGCCGCGAGGAGCAGCGGCGGACCGGATACATCGCCGACCTCCGCCAGGCCTCGACCCTCATCGAGGACCACCGCGCTCGCCGGGCCATCGCGATACTCGACCCGCACTGGCCGGGGCCCGGCGAGGACGATCCTCGCGAGTTCGCCTGGCGTTACCTCCGGCGTCGATGCGACATGTCGCAGTCGACCCTCCAGGGCTTCGCCGGCGCGGCCTACTCGGTGGAATACTCGCCCTCGGGCGACCTCCTCGCCGCGGCCGGCGCCGACGGAACCGTCCGGGTCTGGGAAACCCGCTCCTGGCGGTCGATCTACACCCTCCTCGCCGATCGCAAGGAGGCCAACGCCGCCGCGTTCTCGCCCGACGGCCGCACGCTCGCCACCGTCGGCGACGAGGGCACGATCCGGCTCTGGGACGTGGCCTCCGGCGCACGCCGATTCGAGATGCCGGCGCACCGCGGCGACGCCGTCATCGCCCGCTTCACGCCGGACGGCCACACGCTGATCACCGGCGGGCGCAAGGACGGCCGGATCGCGCTCTGGAATTCCGCTCGAGGCGAGGCGACCGGGACCTTCGGCTGCCATCCCGCCAACCTCGAGAATGCCATCCTCTCCCCCGATGGGAAACTCCTCGTAACGACCGGCAACGACCGGATCCGGCTCTGGGACTTCCGGCGCCGGCGACTCATCGCCGAGGGCCCGCGGGGCCACAATCCGCTCCAGGCCGCGGCCTTCTCTCACGACGGCCGGACCCTGGCCGTCGCCAGCGAGGGAACCCGCCGGGTCCTCCTGCTGGACGTCCCGAGCCTGAGGCTCCGCCGGGAGCTGATCGGCCATACCGACGGAGTCTTCGCCGTCGCCTTCTCCGCCGACGATCGAGCGGTCTTCTCGGGCGGTGACGATCACACGATCCGGAGCTGGGACGCGGCGACCGGGGCCCTGAAAGGGATCCAGCACGGGCATACCGGGCGGATCTGGGCCCTGGCCCTCTCGCCCGACGGCCGAACGCTCACCTCCGCCGGCGGCGACGGAACGATCAAGCTCTGGGCCCTCACACCTCCGGGAGACCGCGACGTCCTCGCCCTCGGCGCGGCCCCGGCCGCGTTCCGGATGTCTCGCGACGGCAAACGGCTGTCTGCCCTTGGCCGCGACGGCCGCTACATCGTCCGCTCGATCACGGACGGGCGAATCCTCGAAACGTGGGACCTCGATCGATCGGAAGGCGGCCCGGCCCCGCGCCGGATCATCAGCGGGGCGATCTCCGACGACCTGCGCACCGTCGCATTCGCCGACGCCGCCGGCGCCGTCGCGGCCTGGGACGGAGGGCAGCCTCGACTCCTCGGCGTAACGAATACGGCCGAAAAGACGCCGGCTTCCGTGAAGCTCTCGGAGGATGGCGGCCGGGCCCTCATCACGTATCCGGGCGAGCGGGTCGAGTTGTGGCAGACGCGCCCCGCGCGCCGGCTGGGGCTCGCGTCGGGACCGTATGGCGAGGGGATCCTCGTCCCGAACGGGCGGCGCGTGGTGCTCGCGAACGATCAGCGAGATATCGTCGCATTCTGGGATCCAGACCGATCCTCGGATGGCGGGCCGCTCTGGAATCTCCGTCTCATGTCGGGCTGCCTGGCGTTCTCGACCGATGGCCGTCGACTGGCATGCCGCAGGTGGTGGAATCCCCACGACATCGCCATCCTGGACACCGAACACCTCGTCCGAATTCCATGCGGAATCCACAGTCCGACTTGGGTGTGCAGCCTCGCCTGCGACCCGTCCGGCCGGACCCTCGCCGCGGGCTGCGAGGACGGCCGGGTCCAGATCTGGGAGATCGCCAGCGGCGAGGAGCTCCTGACCCTGGACGGCCTGCCGGGCCCGCCGCACCACCTCCAGTTCACCGAGGACGGCCAGACGCTGGCCGCGGCCGTCGACCGAGCGGACGGGACCACCGAGGTCGTTTTCTGGAGGACCGACCGGCCCGGGGAATAGATCCCCATCACCCGGCATTCCAGACGACGGAAGCTCCTGCGGAAGCCCACAAGCGCGAAAGGCGCGAAAAGGGCGGCCGCATCATCCGGCCCACGCTTTTCGCGCCTTTCACGTTTCACGCGGTTCGCGCTTCGTCCTATCCCATCTCGGCTACCGCACCGCGACGCGCTCGGCGATGGGGATCGCCTCGGCGCGGTCGAAGGAGAGCTCGCGCTGCTGCCACGAGGGCAGGCCGATCGCGCCCTCGCGGCCGCGGAGGAAGTCGAGGTTCGGCTTCCGCAGGCCCAGCCGCGCCAGCCAGCCGCGAGGGTCGAGCACCCGCGCAACGGCCATCGCCTCGTCGGGGTCCAGGAACGCCAGATACATCGCGCACATCAGCTCGCCGAACCCGGGGACGTTGATCACCGGACGGATGCCGAGGTGCAGCATGACCCCGCACAGGATCGCCCATCGCCGCGTGGGCCGGAACCACAGCCAGAACGCCAGCGCGAACTCGGTCAGGAGCGCGAAATGCGTCATGGCGTTGATCAGCAGCGGATACCCGGCCAGCCATTCCAGGTTGAAGACGCCGAATTCGCGGTTGAACAGCACGAAGTGGGTCGCCGTGCCGTCCGACCAGGTCCCGCCGTCGCACTTGATCACGCACGACTGGAAATACACCAGGCACAACTGCATCTGGAGCAGCCGGAGTGACCAGGGCGTGATCACCGGCTCGGCCTCGGTGCCGCGCCGCCTCGCCTCGCGCATCGCATCGATCGAGTACGCCGCGCCGCACGGGCAGAGCATCACGTAGAACGACACGATCGCCGGCATCGCGTCGGGGCCGCCGTTGGACGACGGGTTGCGGTGGTACAACGAGAGGAACGCCAGCCAGAACAGGATCGACATCGTACGGCTGCGCCAGCCCACGGTCAGCCCCACGGCCGACGCCAGGGCGATCGCCCACACGACCCGCGGCGAGATCGGGTCGTGGAGATAATGCAGGGGCGAGATCCGCAGGTGCTCGACCTGGCCTTTCCACAGGCTCCCGGCGGCCTCGCGAGACTCGCTCCCCTGGAGCAGGCCCTGGTCGGTGTACCAGTAGTCGAACTCGACCGTCATCAGCAGGAGGTAGATCACCATCAGCACGCCGAAGGCGATGCGGAACAACCCCAGCGGACGGGCCGAGACCGGCGCGAACAGAAATCGATTCCAGGCACGGATCGGATTCATGGCCGCACCTCCCTGGGCGACTGGAACTGGAAGCGGTCGACCACCTCGATGCGCTTCGGCGCCATCGGGTCGGATTTCCCGGTGCCCGGCGGCGGCGAGTCCTTGATCTCGACGTAGAGGCAAACCCCGATCGGGTACGCCGCGTCGTCCAGCCCGAGCTGGCGAACAGCATGCCTCGCCGTGAACTCGCGCTGGCGCTTGTATTCCTCGATCGTCATGTTCATCGTGAACTTGGGCTGCCGGTATCGTGGGATCTTCTGCCACCAGGGCAATTCGGCGAGCCGAGGGAAATCGAACGTGTATCGCATCCCCTTGGCATCGACGACCTCGGCACTCAGGGCCATGGTGTTGCGGATCGGGTCCGGGGCGAAGACCGCCCACCACTGCCACAAGCCAAGCGGCAGGACATAATAGCGGTAGGGCCCCTGCACCATGTCCTTCGCGGCACAGTAGGGCATGGTCCAGACGGCCAGTGCCGAAAGGTGGAAGATGACGAAGGCCGAGAGGGCCCTTCGTCGGGCGGTCCATCGCCACGCCATCGAGCGCTCCTTTGGAAACCGAATGAGAAGTGTTCCACGGTGAAAGGAGCCGGACTTTAGCCCAGGAGGCCCGTCGCGTCAATAACGAACGAGTGGCGATCCGTGAACCCGAGAACCATGGCGCCGCCTTCTCACCCGGCGACCGACGTTGCCGGTTCTCGTATGGTCCCAGTGGACCGAGAAAACGAGACGGCAAGGCGGCGGGTGTGGATTGCGGATTTGAATGGTTTCGGTTCGGCCGCACCATCGGCCGGGCGGTAAATCCGCCCGCGGCTCTCACGCGGCAATCGCCAGCTCGGGATCGAGCTCGGCCGCCTCGGCGCGGATCTCTCGCCAGGCGAAGAACGCCATCACCCCGAGCTCCACGGCCAGCACGATCGGCATCGGCGGGTGCAGGATCACGATCGCCGCCACGAAGAGCGCCGCCAGGCCGATCATCCGGCCGATGGCCCGCCAGTCGATCGGCTGCTCCTCCTGGTCCTCGGCCTGGGCCAGGAGCGACGCGAGCCATGGTCGGTCCTCGACCAGCCGCTCGAAGCCTGGAGAGACCCGCGCGGCGTACTTCGCCGTCATGATGAGGAACGGCAGGGTCGGGATGCCCGGTAAGATAATCCCGGCGATCGTCATCAGTAAGGAGCCGCCGGCCATCGCCAGGTCGGCCATCCGGCGATGTCCGCGTGGACCGGAAGGATCGCGTCCCGCCTCATCGAACGGCACGATCCCGCCGGCCGCCGATTCGCCGCCCCACTCGCGGACGACCATCACCCCGTCGCCAGCAAATGCGGACAGCTCGGTCCACTCGGGCCGGGCCTCTGCGAGGCGATCGATTCCCGCCTTCCTCACCCGGGGCGTCGCCGCGCGGATCGCCGCCGCCGCCCGCTCGGCCAGATCTGCCCGGTCGAATCGACCGGGCCCGAACACCAGCCGGCAGGTCGACGCAGTCAGGTCCAGCTCGGCCGTCCGGGCTCCCAGGTCCATCACCGCGGCCTCCGCCAGGGCGCGGCAAAAGGACTCCTGGCCGGCTCGAAACAGCCGGGGATCGCGGATCTCGACCACCCCAGAGTGCTCGCAGCACTCAACCCACTGCTCGCGAGTCCCGCCGGAAGCCACGCCGCGGCCCGCTCCCGACACCGTGCTCGCCGCCTGCGACGTCGCAGCCATGCCCATCATCCCCGCTCCCATCCGTGCCGGGTCCGAGCCGAACGCCGTGTTTTTTCGCCGACCAATCCAGATCTACTTGATCGACCCCGTATCGGGCGGACTTTAGCGAACGGCCGGGTTTTGTCCAGCGCGACCGTCCCGACCCGCGTTGCCCAGCATTCACCGCGGCGCAACCACCCCGACCTGGCGGCACATCGACAACAGCGGGCACGACGAGCACCTCGGCCGGGTTCCCGTGCAGACGAACCGCCCAAACGGGACCAGTCGCTCGTTGATCTCGATCCAGTACCTCTCGGGCAGGATCTCCGCCAGCGCGGCCATGGTCTTCTCGGGAGTCGTCGTCTCCACGTAACCCCACCGGTTGACGATCCGATGGACGTGGATGTCCACGGCAATCGCCGGTTGGCCGAAACCGACCGCCAGCGTCAGCGCGGCGATCTTCGGCCCGACCCCGCGCAGCGACATCAGCGACTCCGCATCTTTCGGGACCTCACCGCCCCACTCCTCGACGATCCGCCGAGCGATCGCCCGGATATCCCGGGCCTTCACCTCGGCGAATGTCGCTCCCGAAAGAAGGTGCGCCAGCTCGCCCTCGCCGAGTGCCAGGATCGCCTCCGGCGTCCTCGCCTCGGCGAACAGCCGCAGACACACGGCGATCGTCGTCTCGTCCCGGGTCCGCGCCGAGATCAAGGAGCCCACCAGTTGCTCGAACGGCGACCCATACCCGCGATCCCGCAGGTCGAACATCGCCGCCTTCGGCCGGTCCGCCAGCTCCCTTCGCAGCCGCCGAAAGACCTCGTCGATGTCGAACGGCTCCTTTCCGGTCCCCTTCGGCTCAGCAACCGCCCTAACTCGCTTCATTCCGCCACCTCCGCCCCCGCCTCGGCTGTCCTTCAGCCCATCACCCATGAACAAACCCCGGCGCGAAAATCCTAAATCGGAAAACTAAAAACTCTAACTTCTTTGTAAAAAATGACTTGAGTCTAAAATGCACCCGAGTTACGATCCGGCCGTGTACAGTTTTTGCAAATCGGATCCATCCTGTTACTAGACGAGGGCGGGAAACTGATGGAAGGCAGCGGGCTGGAAGCGTCCAGGCGGCAGAAACGGTGCCAGGGGGCGACGAAGAGGCTAATCATGCGACCGAACACGCAATCTGATGAACGACACACAAGCGAGCAAGCAATCTCGATGATCCCCTGGCTTCTGACGTTCGCCCCCCTGCGCCGAACGAACCCAATCCTGCCAGATTGGCAGAGGGCACGAGCCGGCGCCGACGCCGAACGAACCCAATTCCGGCGAGAGCATCGCGCACAAAACGGCGAACGAACCCAATCTCGCCAGACGCAAAACGCCGAACGAACCCAATCTCGCCACGTCGCCCCCAGCCAAAACGCAAAACGAACCCAATTTCGCCAGGTCCTGACCGCGCAAAATGCAAAACGAACCCAATTTCGGGGCGTCGCCCCCCGCCAAAATGCAAAACGAACCCAGTTTCGCCAGGCCCTGACTGCGCAAAACGACGAACGAACCCAATCCTGCCAGAATGGCAGTCGAGTTGCTGCACCCCACGACAGCTTCAGGGCCCGAGCCCGCGGGATCGATCTGACCGCTCCAGTCCACCGGACACGCGCAGCCGGCAGATCCCAACGACGGGCACCGAGGCTGGCGATCCTGCTGGCGTTCGCGATGGCATCCTTGATCGCCTCCACTCACGTCGCTCGCGCGACGCAGGGAGACGACGCCGGTGCACCCAGGCCGGTCGCCGTCTGGCCGGCCGGGCCGCTGGAGGTCGTGGCGGCCTTCGACCGGCCAGTTGGCGCGGCCGTCGCGACCCGGATGGTCGGCAGGACGATCCCATACGGAGGGATGACTGCACCCCCGGCCGGCGCGTCGAAGCCCGACGGGGCGTTGCGAATCGTGGCGGCCCGGCTGACGGATGAGAACCGCACCGTGATCCTCGCCACCGATCCCCATCCGCGGGTTGCCCGCTACACCCTGCCGATCGGTGAGGGATCCGGGTACGACCTGAACGGGGTGGACGCCGCCTGGACCGAGGGGGATGAGGCGGCCGCGACGCCGACATGGTCCGGCTGGTGGCCCTCGCTCGACCTCGAAACGACCCGAAAGCGTACTCGCGGCGCGCGCCCGCAGGAGATCGGGCTGGCCCACCTCGCCCGGCCTGGCCACTTGCTGCTCGGCACATGGATGCGACTCCCCGCCGGCAAGGTCACGGTACGCCTCGAATCGACCGGTGCGTTCGGCGATGTCACGCTCGGCGACGCCGTCGGGACGGCCTCGGCGCCCCAGGCTCCAGGCGGGCTGAACCGCGTCGCGCTGGAGGTCAACTCGACCGGCGAGCCCCAGTTCCTGTCGGCGAGCGTCCGCACCGGCGGATCGAATCAACCTTTCGTCCTGAAGGCGACGTGTCAGACCGCCGGGGATGCCGCCGGCCGGCCGATCGAGCCGGCTGCGTTCGTGTTGCCCTGGGCCCCGATCTCGACGGGTCCGGCGGCCGCTCCGCCGGTGGTTGTACCGGGACTCGCGGGGGGCGATCCGGCACGAGGGCGAGCCATCTTCCGTGGCGAGCAGGCGCGTTGCCACCTGTGCCACGCGTTCCGCGGCGAGGGCGGCCAGGTCGGTCCCGATCTCACCGGCATCGCCGAGAAGGGCGGGGCCGACATCTATCGGAGCATCGCCGCCCCGAGTGCCGACATCGCGCCCGATTACACCACCTACACCGTTTCCACCCGCGACGGCCAGGTCTTCGCGGGGGTCG
>DAIDHB010000177.1 GCA_027452145.1 Planctomycetales bacterium | reverse complement strand
TTTGACAGGTTCCAGCCGCCGGCGTGGCTCCCGCGGTTCCCCGGGTCGCGGTACTGCCTCCAGGCGCACGACGTGGCGACCGAGGACCAGATGAAGGCCGCGATCCGGCGCGCGGCGGATTTGAAGATTGGAAATGTGTTCATCACGGATGACGTGGGGCCAAACCCCTACGACCGGCTGCCGTCGTACTGGGACGCGGAGGTCGAGGAGGTCCGGCGGATCAACCGGGCCGCCGGGCGTTGAACGGCGGCCGGGGATCTACCGGACGACGAGGCTCGGTCCGCCCCGATCCGGGTCGTCGACGGCGATGGCGTTGCGGCCGGATCGCTTGGCGAGCTGGAGCGCCTGGTCGGCCCGGCGGAGCAGATCGGCGAGGTCTGCCTTCGTGGCGTCGTCGATCGCGGCGATGCCGATGCTCAGCGTGATGGGGATCGGGCTGGGGGCGGCTTCGAGGCCGTCGCGGATGCGAACGGCGATTGCCAGGGCCGCGGCGGTCGGGCAGCCCGGGGCGACGATGATGAACTCGTCGCCGCCGCGGCGGGCCGCGATGTCGCTGCTTCGCACCGAGCCCGCCAGGACTGCGGCCGCCCGGCAGAGGGCCTCGTCGCCGGCCTCGTGGCCGTGCGCGTCGTTGATCGCCTTGAGGTGGTCGAGGTCGGCGATCAGGATCGACAGGCCGGCGCCGTGGCGGACCGACCAGTCCCACTGGCGCCCTAGCTGGTCGTCCAGGGCCCCCCGGTTGAGCAGGCCGGTCAGGCCGTCGCGATAGGCCCGGCGCTCGAGGATCTCCATCCGCCGGCCAAGTCGCACGGCTGCGCGGAGACGCGCCAGGAGCTCGGGCTCGCCTGGTATCGGGGCCAGCAGGTCGAGAGCGCCGAGTTCGAGGGCCGCGATCCGATCCTCCTCGCTCGCGCGGGGGGCGTGCAGGATCACGGGGATCCAGCCGCCGGAGCTTGCCGCCTCGACGAGGCGGCGCATCCGGTCATCCCCCCTGCCCCGGTCGGCCGGCCATCGGGCCAGGATGAGGTCCGGCTGGATTGCCGGGATGTCGTCGGCCGCGGAGGACTCGCCGGCGTGGGCGTGAACAGCGAATCCGGCGGTCGTGAGCGTGCCGATGAGGCGCGCTCGCTCGTCGGGCGAGGGATCGACGAGCAGGATGGTTCCCTCGGGCTGTGAGGGATCGACCGGCGAATTCTGTGGCCAGAGGGCGGACATGCTGATGACTCCCGGCGTCGGCCGAGGACCAGTATAGACGATCAGCCGCTCAGCGGGCGGGGCGATTCGGCGAGTCGGGCTCGGTCGGGAGCTCGGCGTCGGCGCGCCAGGCGTCGGCCAGGCGAGCCAGGCCGACGCGGCCGGCAAGCTCGGCGAGGTCGCGGCGGGAGCGGGGATCGTCGAGCTGGCGGAAGTCGTTGTCGAGGCGAGCAAGCAGCGGGGAGGGCTCGAGGGCCTCACGGATCCGGGCGACCGATTCGGCGGCGCGGCGGGCCTCGTCGGCGCGGCCGAGCCGGGCGAGGGCGCGGGCCAGGCCGGACCAGGCCCGCCAGTCGTGGGGGAACGTCGCGACGGCGCGGCGGAAGGCGGCCGCGGCACGGGCCGGATCACGGTCATACTCGAGAGCCCAGCGGCCGCGGAGCCGCCAGTAGCGGCCGTCGCGGTCATCCTCGGGGCCGGGCCAGGCGTCGAGCAGGGCGCGGCCGCGGTCGGGCTCGCCCGCGTCGCCCAGCGCGGTGACCAGGGCCTCGCGGGCCCCTGGGTGCGCGGGATTCGCGGCGGCCAGCTCCTCGAGCTCGGCCAGTCTGGCCGGGCGGTCGGGATCCTCCGATCGCGGCTGGGCCGCCATGCGACGGAGCATCGCCACACGGGCGTCGACATCGGCGGGGTCGGCGTCGATCCATCGATTGAGCGCGAGGCGCGCCCGCTCGTCCGCCACGTCGGCCAGCACGGCGAGCGTCAACTCGCGGAGGACGGCGCGGCGGGCCTCGGCCGGGATGCGGTCGTACGCCCCCCAGACCGTCTCGCGGGCCTCGAGCGAGCGGTCCTCGACGCGGAGGATTTCCAGGAGGAGCTTCCAGGCCTCGGCGTCGGACGGCTCGATGGCGATCGTCTTTCGCAGCGTCGCCTCGGCCTGGCGAGCCAGAGCGAGTTTCAGCTCGGCCTTCGCCTGGGCCAGGTGGGTCGCGGCCCTTGCGGAGTTCGTCGCGTTGAACGCGCGCCAGGCCCGCAGCGCGGCTGGCCAGTCGTTGTCCCGGGCGGCGCGCTCGGCCTCGGCTCGCAGCCGGGCCGGCGATTCGGGGATCAGCGTGAAGACGGCCACTGCCGCCAGCGCGATTGCGATCGCCAGGCCGGCCGGCCACCACCTGCGCAGCCGGCCGCGCACCGAGGCCGGGGGTGACGGGCGGTCCAGGTTCTCGGCGCGAGGTCGTGATCGTCGGGATGGCGGGCGGCGGGGCATGATGGTCTCGGGTCAACCGTCTCGGGGCATCCCGGCGATGCCCGGCCGCGACGATGGGCCGCCGCGCGCTGCGATGCGAACCAGGAAGCGGCCGGAAGGAGCTGGAATCCGTCCCGCTGGCATCGGCCCGGTGGACGGACCGGGACCGTCGCGAGAGGGCCGATGTCCAGGCACCAATTTCGCCGAGTTCGTCGCCGGATGCAACCGCTGTGGTAGACTGGTCGGCATGGACGCGACTTCCGCCCCCAGATTTCCCTGGGACGCCGGCCTGTACAAGGATCGGCATTCGTTCGTCTGGAAGTACGGCACTTCGGCGGTGGACCTGCTGGCGCCCCGGCCCGGCGAGCGGATCCTCGACCTGGGTTGCGGCACCGGCCATCTGACCGCGCGGATCGCCGAGGCGGGCGCCCGGGTCGTGGGCATCGACTCGTCGGCCGAGATGATCGCCGAGGCGCGCCGGGGATTCCCGGGCCTGCGGTTCGAGGTCGCCGACGCGCGCGACTTCGCCCTCGACGAGCCGTTCGACGCGGTGTTCTCCAATGCGGTGCTCCACTGGGTGAAGCCGCCGGAACGGGCCGTCGCGTGTATCCGCCGATCGCTCGCGCCGGGGGGCCGGTTCGTCGCCGAGCTCGGCGGCCGGGGGAACGTCGCCGCGATCGTCGCGTCCCTCGAGGCGGCCTCGGGCGCGATGGGCGTCGAGGGCTGGGAACATCCCTGGTATTATCCCAGCATCGGCGAATATGCTGCGCTTCTGGAGAGCGACGGCCTGGAGGTGGCCCAGGCCGTCCTGTTCGATCGCCCGACCCCGCTGGAGGGGGAGGACGGCCTGAGGAGCTGGGTGACGATGTTCGCGCGCGACCTGGTCGAGCGCGTGCCGCCCGACGGTCGGGAGGAGTTCTTCGGCCGCGTCGAGGAGTCGGCCCGCGGGACGCTTCATCGCGATGGCGCGTGGTTTGCCGATTACCGCCGGCTCCGCATCGTGGCCCGGCGGGTCGGCTCTTCCCCGGGCTGACCGCGACGGACGAGTCGTGCCTCGAACTGCGATGGGAATCCGCCCCATGGCCGACATCAAGAGCCCGCGGTGGCTCTACATCAAGGGCGCCCTGTTCGTGTGCCTGGGTATTCTGGCCTCGGCGCTCCTGTTGCTGGAGGCGCCCAGCGTCCGTGTGGCCGTGCTGCTGGCCGTGGCGGTCTGGGCGTTCGCGCGGGCCTACTACTTCGCATTCTACGTCGTCGAGCACTACATTGATGACGGGTACAGGTTCGCGGGGCTGCTGTCGTTCCTCCGCCACGTGACGCGGCGGCACCGGCGGCCCCTCTGAGGCGGGGACGGCGGATCCATGACGATCGACAGCTACGCGGCCGGCGCGGTGCTGGTCGCCGCGAGTGCCCTGGCGGCGGTCGCCGGGCTGATCTTGCTCCGTCGGTTCGGGTACTTCCGCAGCCTGATCATCTCGCACGAGGCCAGCGGCCAGTACCTGGCGATCGTGGGGACGCTCTACGCGGTCCTGCTCGGCCTGATCGTGGTCGACGCGATGGGGCGGTTCCAGGCGGCGGCGACGCTGGTCGGCGACGAGACCAACGCGATCGCGGAGCTGGTCTACCTGTCCGGCCGGATGCCCGAGCCGCAGAAGGGAGAGATCCGGCGCCGCCTGACCGAGTACGCCAGCCTGGTGGTGGACCGGGAATGGCCGATCCTGGGTCGAGGACAGCATCTGCCGGAGGCGCGGCGGGCGTGCCTGGAGCTGATGCGGGTCGTCCGCGACTGGGAGCCGGCGACCGAGAGCGAGAAGGCGGTTTACGCCGAGGCGATCGAGGCCGCCTCGGACTTCTGGAATGCGCGTCGGATGCGCATCATCTCCTGCCAGCGCGGGATCCCTCCGCTGGAGTGGTGCGCGGTGATCCTGGGCGGGGTCGTCACCGTCGGCCTGACCTACTTCCTGGTGCTCGACGACCTGCGGATCCAGATCGCACTGACGGCCATGGTCGCCGTCTTGATCTCGCTGAACATCTTCCTCGTGCTGATGTTCGCCTATCCGTTCTCGGGCGACCTGCAAGTGAGCAACGAGGGCTTCCACGTGGCGCTGGCCGGGCTGGCGCTCGAGACCGCCGCGCCGCGGCGCTGATCGGTCGCGTTGCCGCCTGGTGGACCTGCACGGCCGAGGGCCGTTCGTTGTATCATGGGTCATCGAGATGGCTTTTCCCCGGCCCGACCTGTTCGTCCTCCCTTCCTGGAGATGCTCACCCATGGTCGACCTGATCAAGAAGGCGTTCTACACCGGCCTGGGCCTGGCGGTGCTGACCAAGGAGAAGGCCGAGGAGATGGTCAAGGACATCGCCCAGCAGGCGAAGCTCTCCGAGCAGGAGGGCAAGGAGCTGGCGGACAGCCTGATGAAGCAATCCGACCGGGCGCGGCAGGACTTCCAGGGGAAGGTGGACGAGGCCGTGATGGCGGTCGTCGGCCGGCTGCACCTGGCGACGCGCGAGGAGGTCGAGGGCCTGCGCGCCCGGGTCGCCGAGCTGGAGGCGAAGGCCGGCCAGGCGGGCGGGTCGTAACCGTCGTGCATGCGCGGTGCTTCCCGCGGTGCCCGGACGGGCCGCGCGGCGTTCACCTTGATGACGTTTTCGCGGGCGAATCCAACCGGCGCAGGAGCGCCCTGAAATCGTCCCGGTCCCGGATCGGGTCGAGCGATCTGGCCTCGCGGTAGAACGACGGGTCGCGAAAGCCGGCGTCGAACGCCCGCGTGAGGATTTCGACGGCCCGCCGGCCGAGGCGATCACGGCGTGCGCGGTGATCCGCGGAGTCGCCCGTGGCGGAGCCGACGCACGAGCTCAAAAGGAGCGCGGGGCGGATGAGCTGGCGGGGATGCCGGGGCCAGAGCCCGGCGGCCTCGTCGGCGAGTCCGGCGGCCTCGTCCAGCCTGCCGGTGCGGCGGAGCAGGTCGCCCAGGTTCATCAGGTGGTTGGTCAAAAAGGCGCGGCACCTCATGTGCTGGGGCTGGGCCTTGAAGGCGCGCCGCTGGTGCTCCAGGGCCTCGCGGTAGAGCCGTTCGGCGTCGCCGAGGCGGTCCAGCCGCTCGTAGGACATCGCCAGGTTGTGCAGCGAGCCGCCGAGACTGCCGCGCACCTCGAAGTTGCCGGGATTGGCCGCGACGAACCGGGCGCGGAGATCGCGGCAGCGTTCCAGGACCGGCAGCGCCTCCGAGGGCCGGCCCAGGCTGTTGTAGAGGTTGCCCAGGTTCTCGAGCGAGCGCGCCAGGTACTCCTGGAGCTCGAACGAAGCGGGCTCGGCGGCCAGGAGCCGCTCGCGGATCTCGCGGCCCTTCTGGTAGTAAGACAGGGCCTCGTCCGGCCGATGGAAGTGGAAGTGCAGGATGCCGAGCTCATTGTTGATGCGGGCGAGCTGGCTCTGCTCCTCCCAGTCGTCGGGATGCTCGCGGACGACGGCCTCGCGGATCTCGAGGGCGCGCAGATACAGTCCGCGGGCCTCGTCGAACCCGCCGCGGTCGGCAGCGCGATCGCCGAGCGAGTGCAGCACGCCGGCCAGCAGGTCCCGGGCCCGGACCTCGCCGGCCTTGCGGCCAACGAGGTCCTCGAGGCGGGCCCGGTTGCGGGTCAGGAGGGTCACGGATTCCTCGGTGCGGCCCAGGTCGCCGAGGATCGTGGCGAGGTTTGATGTCTGCATCGCCAGGTCCTCGGCGGCCTCGATGTTGTCGGGGTGCGACTTGACCAGGGCTTCGAGGATGGCGATGCCGCGTCGGTAAGCGTCCACCGCGTCCTCGGGCTGACGTTCGGTCCGCAACGGGCTGGCCAGCGAGTTCAAGGACGCCGCCAGCAGGTGCTGGAAGTCGACCCGGTCGGGATGTTCGCGGACAAGCTCCTCGCCGAGCGCAACCGCCTGCCTGGCGACGTCCAGGGACCGCCTCGTATCACCCATCTCGTTCAGAATCATCGCGACGCGGTGCCGGGCGGCGGCCGACTCGGCGCGGAGCTGGGGGTCGGCGGCCGACTCGCGGAGGAAGCCCTCGTAGTACCCGAGTGCCAGCGACAGGAGGTCGCGGCGCAGGCCGAGCAGGCCGGGCCGCTTGAGCTGGGGATACTCGGTGATCCGGTCGAGGTAGCCGTTGACGGCCTGGCGGGCGGTGGCGGCGCTGGCCTCGGCGCGTCGGCCCGCGGCGACGGCCTCGGCGCGGGCGAGGTCGGCCCGCTCGCCGGCGGCCACGGCCTGCGCGAGGGCCAGGCGGGTTCGCCCCTCGGCGGATACCGCCACTTGCCGCGAGTGATCGGCCCGTAGCCACAGTCCGATGATGGTGGTCGCGCCGGTCGCGGTGAGCAGCGCGACGACGGTGATCAGGGCGGCGGCCAGCCGGTTTCGCCTGGACCACCGCCATGCGCGCTCGAGCAAGCCCACCGGCCGCGCCAGGATCGGCTTTCCAGCCAGGAATCGCCGCAGCTCGCCCACCAGGGCCTCCGCCGTGGCGTATCGCCGGGCCGGGTCCTTCTCGAGGCACTTGAGGCAGATCGTTTCCAGGTCGCGCGGGATGCCGGGATTGAGTCGGCGCGGCGGCACCGGCTCCTGGTGGATCACCTGGAGGATGGTGTCGGTCGGCGTCGCGGCCTGGAACGGCGGCCGGCCGGTCGCCAGGGCGTAAAGGGTTGCGCCGATCGCATACACGTCGGCCTCCGGTCCCGCCGCCGCCCCCTGGCCGCCGGCCTGTTCGGGGGGCATGTAGCTGGGCGTGCCCATGACCTGGCCGCTGGCCGTGAGCGCGCTGTCGCCCTCGACCTTCTTCGCCAGGCCGAAGTCGGTGATCCGGGGGCTGCCGTCGCGGTCGAGCAGGATGTTGCCCGGCTTGATGTCGCGGTGGATCAAGCCGCTGCGGTGGGCGTACGCGATCGCCTCGGCGACCCTGGCCATCAGCTCGGCGGCCTCGCGTGGTGGGATCGGTCCTTCGGCCAGCCGCTGCGCCAGGCTCGGCCCATCCACGAAGCCCATGCTGAAGTAGTGCTGCCCCTGGTGCTGGCCCACCTCGTGGATCGGCACGATGCCCGGGTGATCGAGATTCGCCGCCGCCTCGGCCTCGGTGTAGAACCGCCGGACGTCGGCCTCGTCGGCGAGCTGGCCGGCGAGGATCATCTTGACCGCGACGGGGCGATTCAGGCTGACCTGTCGCGCCAGGAAGACGACGCCCATCCCCCCGCGGGCGATCTCGCGGAGGATCTCGTAGTCGCCGAAGTAGCGGATCTGGAAGGGGCCGGGCGCCTCGGGATGGGGCCGGTCTCGCGGCCCGGAGAGCACCTCGGTGGCGGCGTCGCCGGGCCCGGGGGTCGCGACCGTCGGCTGATCGGGAACGGGCAGGCCGGCCGCGTCGCCGGCCGCCCCGACCGGTGACACATCGGCGGCCGCCGGGGCCTGCGGCCCGTCGGGGTCCGTCGGCTGTTCGGTCGCCTGGCGGAGTTCGCAGTCGAGGGCCTCGAGCTCCCGGCGGAGCGCTTGCCGGCCCGTCTCGGGCACGTCGCCCAGGTAATCGCCGATCGAAGGTGATCTGCCCGCTCGCCGTTCGGCCTCATAGCGGCGGCAGATCGCGTCGATGCGGCGGGCCAGGGCCAGGTCGATGTCGCCGAGGTCGGGACTTGCCGATTCACTCATCGCGTCGCCCGCCGTCGAAGGGGGTGATCCGGCGATCGCCGTGATCGAGCACGGAATTGCCGGCGAGAGGACCGTCGAGTTGATGGCCGCCGCGGTGGAGGACCTGCTCGCGTCGGTCCCGGTGCGCTACTCCCGTAATATGAACTTCCGGCACAGGAAGATGCCAGAGTGATGGAGGGGCGCCGCCCCACATTTCGGCGATGTGGCACAGTCCGGCGGCGATCGGCCATCATCCCGGCGCGGCCTCGACGTGGAGAGCGGGCCGCCGTCGACACGCGGAGCACCAGCCATGTTGACCGAGGAAGAGACGATCGAGACGACATCGGTGTGGGAGTGGAAGATCCCCCTGGGCCTGCTGGCCGCCGGGGTGGCCCTCCTGGTGATCCACGGCCTGGCGACGGCGGGGCCGAAAGGGGCCGCGGTCGTGTTCCTCTCCGTGGGGCTGGTCCTGTTGATCTACCTGCCCATCACGATCGGCGCCATGTTCATCGCCGCGCCGCTGGTGGACCTCACCTTCGGCGAGCTCGGGCCGGCGGTCGCGAAGATGGCCGGGATCTATGTGCTGACCGTCGCCATCCTGGACGTCGCGACCACGATCTCGCACCCGATCCTGGGCTGGCTCGCCGCGCTGGTCGTGTCGCTGGCGCTGTTCGCCAGGGCGTTCGAGCTGACCCTCTTCGACGCGATCAAGGCGGTGCTCGTGATCGGCCTGGTGCGCGGTCTGCTGGAGCTGGCGATCGGCTCGATGCTCCCTCATACCGACCGCCCCCAGGCCCCGGCCGTACCGCCGGCCCGGAAGTCAGCGGCCCGAGCCGCCGATTACTCAACCCACTTTCCGTACGTTCGGATCGCCGATTCGACCGCGGCGCGGAGGTTTTCGGGCACGCGGCAAAAGAAGACCTCCGGCGGCACCCTGGTCATCGAGGCGGGCGACTGCACGAACAGGCCGGTGGGCGGGTGCTGATCGGCGGCCCCGACGTGCACCGAGAGCACGCCTGGCCGGTAGGGCGACCATCGGCAGTAGCTCACCTCGCTCCAGGCGTAGAACCCGTAGCTCCACGGGTCCCAGGGCGACCGCCAGGGCGCGATCCGCCGGCTGTCGATCTTGATCCCGTCCTTGAACACCGCGAGGGCCGGCGTGCGGCCCATCCAGATCGCGGCCGCGACGCCGATAGCCAGCGCGAGGAGCGGCAACCAGAATGGCGCGATCCAGCCGATCCAACCGTCCAGCCCCGGTGCCTGGCGGCGCCGGGCCATCTCGGTATCGAGCCAGAAGAGCACCGTGAGCGGAGCCACGGGGATGAGCGGGATGAAGTACTGCAATAGCGCCCATCGCCGGGGAATGGCGACGATCGGCGTGGGGCGTTTGACCTCGAACTCGTCGGAGTGGATTAACTGGTCCATGGTGGTCTTACCCGATCGATCCTGCGCCCGAGCCCGATCCGCCGCATCCGCCAACGATCAGTCCGACTCTGGCTCGTCGGTCAGGATTCGACGGATCAAGGCGAGCTGCCGCGCGATGGTGCGGCGAGCGCAGGCCATTCGCTCGGCGATGGCGTCGGTGGTGTGCCCCTCCATGCGGAGGATCGCCACGCGACGGAGCACGTCGTCCCCCAGGCGGTCGAGCAATCGCCGATATTCTTCGGCGACCATGACGGCGAACTCGGGGGTGGGCTCGGAGCCGACGGCGCGCGCGAGGATGTCGTCGTCGGAGCCCGGCTCGGCGAGGTCGCTGGCCGGGCGGACCTGGCCGCCTCCGCGCTTCTGCCTCATCCGACGGCGGGCCTGCGCGTGGACTTTCCGCGTGGTGATGACCACCAGGAGCCGCCAGAGGTCGTCGCGGTCGGCCAGTTGCGGGAACCGGCCCCGCGCCAGCCCCGCGCAGAGGCTATCGAAGGCGCTGAGCGCCGCGTCCTCCTCGTCGCCGGCCGCGTCGTGCGCCCGCCGGCCCGAGGCGCGCAGCCTCGCCCGCGCCAGGTCCACCATCCGGGCGAAGTAGCGCTCCCAGAGCGGCTGGGCCGCCGCCGGGTCGCCAGCCTTCACCCCGGCGATCCACCGCGTGATCGAGCCGTCGTCGTCATCTGGCATGGGTCAATTCCAGGAGTTATATTGCCGTTTCGAAGATCTTATCTTCCTTAGCGCTCGAGTTGAATCGATCCGGGCAAGGATTTGCCCTCCGGACCACGCCGGGTCCTCGCCGGGCCGATCGGATCGAGGCCACATCCGTCCCGCTCGCTTCGCGTCATCAGATCTTGTCTCGCTCATCGACAGGGAGCCCTTCCATGCAAGCTTATCTTCGGGTGACGTCCGGGCCCGACGCCGGCCGCACCTTCGACCTCATCGAGGGAATCCCCATGGTGATCGGCCGCGGGGAGAAATCCAACACCCGCCTCACCGACGGCACGGTCTCTCGCCTGCACTGCGAACTGCGCTGGCAGGGAATCAACTTCACGCTGATCGACCTCGAGAGCGTCGGCGGCACGTTCGTCGACGGGCAGAAGATCAAGGAGCACTCGCTCAAGCATGACGAGGAGTTCCAGATCGGCGGGACCCGACTGCGGCTGCATACCACCGGCATCCCCGACGCCCAGACGCTCATCGCCGCGCAGAAGCCGGCCCGCGAGCTGACCCCCGACGAGGGCGTCCTGACGGGCCAGACCATTTCGCATTACGAGCTCGGCCCCGCCCTGAGGAAGGGGCGCACCGGCACCATCTACAAGGCGCGCGACACCCGGGACGGCAAGGACGTCGCCTTCAAGGTGCTCCATTCGGACTTCACCAGCGACGAGAAGGACGTGCAGCGCTTCGTCCGCGCCATGACCACCGTCGTCGGGCTGAATCATCCCAACCTGATCGGGCTTTACGGCGCCGGCAAGCAGGGGACCACCTGCTGGTTCGCCATGGAGTTCGTCGAAGGCGAGCCGCTGCCAAACCTGATCGAGAAGTTCGGCACCCTCAAGATGCTCGACTGGCGATTCGCGCTGACCGTCGGCGTCCACATCGCGCAGGCGCTCGAGGCGGCCCACGAGAAGCACATCATCCACCGCAACGTCGCACCGGAGAGCATCATCATCCGCAACAAGGACAAGGCGGCCAAACTGGGCGACATGATGCTGGCCAAGGCGATGGAAGGGATCAAGGCCAGGCAGATCACCAAGCCCGGCGAACTGGTCGGCAACATCGCCTACATGGCGCCCGAGCGCACCCGCTCGGATGCCGAGGTCGACACCCGGGCCGACATCTACGGCCTGGGCGCCACCCTGTATGCCCTGCTGACCGGGAAGGCCCCCTTCGAGGGCAAGAACCTGGTCGAGACGATCGCGCAGATCCGCCAGGCCGACCCGGTCCCTCCGAAGAGGTTCCAGCTCTCCGTGCCCGACCCGTTCCAGGATGCCGTGATGATGATGATGGCCAAGCGCCCGGAGATGCGGTACCAGACGCCGACCGAGGCCGCCCGTGCCCTCGAACGGATCGCGAAGTTCCAGGGAATGACGCTCTGATGGGGTCCGCCGCCTCACTTCGCCGCAGCATTCTCCCCCAGCCGCGCGGACTTCGGTAAGCTTGGGATCGATCCGCGGCCCTTCGCCGGCGCCGGGCGACTCGCTCGCCCGGGCGCCCGCGCGGGCCGGGGCGGCCATCCCACCGATTACCGAGGGCATCACCCGCCATGCAATGGGGAATCCTGCCGATCGCCGCCGCGGCTGCGGCCTTTGCCCTGGCCCTTGGCCCGGACGCGTTGCCGGCGCGGGCCGACGACGCCGGCGCCGAGCCGGTCCGACTGATCTTTGACACCGATATCTGCGGCGACTGCGACGACGTCCTCGCGCTGGGGATGATCCACTCGCTCCAGTCGCGGGGCCTTTGCCGCCTGCTGGCCGTGACCGTCAGCGCCGACAACGATCAGGCCGCACCGTTCGTCGACGCGGTCAATACCTTCTACGGCCGCGGCGACATCCCCATCGGCGTGGTCGGCAAGGGGGGCGTGGTCGAGAAGAGCGCGTTCCTGTCGCTCGTCGACGAGAAGGACGCCTCGGGGCAGGATCGCTACCCGCACGACCTGCGCTCGGGCCGATCGGCACCATCGGCGACGGAGATCCTGCGCAAGACCCTGGCGGCGCAGCCCGATGGGTCCGTCGTGATCGCGCAGGTGGGTTTTTTCACCAACCTCGCCCGGCTACTTGACTCGCCCGCCGACGCGCATTCGCCGCTCGACGGGCGCGAGCTGGTCCGCCGCAAGGTCAAGCTCCTGTCGCTGATGGCCGGGTCCTTCACCCCGATCGAGGGAAACCCTCGCCATCTCGAATACAACGTCGTCCGCGACGTGCCGAGTGCGCGGATCGTCGCCTCGAAATGGCCGACGCCGATGGTCTACAGCGGCTTCGAGATCGGCATCGCGCTCCCCTATCCGGCCGTGAGCATCGAGCGCGACTACCGGTATGCGCCGCATCACCCCCTGGCCGCGGCCTACATCCGCCGCAATCCACCGCCGCACAACCGGCCGACGTGGGACCTCACCAGCGTGCTCTACGGAGTCCTCGCCGATCGGGGATATTTCGACCTCTCGCCTGCCGGCACGGTCGCCGTCGAGGAAGACGGCCATACGCGGTTCACGGCGGGATCGGGCGGGTCTCATCGCTACCTGGTCCTCCGGCCCGAGCAGAAACCGCGGGTGCTCGAGGCACTCGTCCAGCTCTCCAGCCAGCCCCCGTGCCGTGCGGAGGGCTCCCGGCCATGAATCACGCTCGACCGCTCCTCGCCTCATCGCGGGTCCTGCTGCTCGCAGCGGCAATCGCCGGCTGCGGCGGTACTCCCGAGGAATCCGGCGCGCCGGGCCAGCCCGGATCCCCGAAGGCTCCGAACGCGGGAGGCAAGCCGCGGGTTGCGCTGGTGATGAAGTCGCTGGCCAACGAGTTCTTCGCCACGATGGCCGACGGGGCGAAGGCACACCAGGCCGGGCACGCCGCCGACTACGACCTGATCGTCAACGGCATCAAGGACGAGCGCGATCTCAGCCGCCAGGTGGCGCTGGTGGACGAGATGATCGCCCAGGGTGTCGCGGCGATCGTGATCGCGCCGGCCGACTCGCGGGCCCTTGTACCGGCGCTGAAACGCGCCCACGAGGCCGGCATCGTCGTGGTGAACATCGACAACAAGCTCGACGCCGCCGTGCTGGCCGACCAGGGGATCTCGGTTCCCTTCGTGGGCCCGGACAATCGCGCCGGCGCGCACAAGGTCGGCGAGTATCTGGCCGGGCGCCTCAAGACGGGCGATCGCGTGGGGCTGCTCGAGGGGATACGTACCGCGTTCAATGGCCAGCAGCGCCGCCAGGGCTTTGAGGAGTCGATGAAGGTCGCGGGCATCGTGATCGCCGACTCGCAGACCGCCCAGTGGGAGATGGACCAGGCCAACCGGATCGCCGCCGCGATGCTCGGCGAGCATCCCGAGATCAGAGCCCTGCTCTGCTGCAACGACAGCATGGCGCTCGGGGCGCTGGCGGCGGTGAAGGCGGCCGGTCGGACGGGCGAGGTCCTGATCGTCGGCTTCGACAACATCGCCGCGATCCGCTCGGCCATCAAGGACGGCTCGGTGCTGGCCACCGCCGACCAGCACGCCGGCCAGCTCGCCGTTTACGGCATCGAGCTGGCGCTCGACCTGGTCCGCGGCAAGCGGCCTCCGGCCGACGCGACCACGCCGGTCGACCTGGTCACCGCCGAGACCCTGGGCTCCGCGGCGCAATCGGCGAAACCGTGATGTTCGGAAATGTGCGAAAACCGACAGGCTATCCCGCCCGATTCCGGAGGTGATCCATGAACCGTCTGCTCGCGACCGGCCTCCTCCTGGCCCTGATTGGCCCTGGAGCCACGGCGTTCGCCGCCGATCAGGACGGGCCGCCCTTGCCCGGCACGAAGCCCCTGACCATGAAGGGCGACATCGCCAGCGAACTGGTGGCGGGCGTGGACCGGTTCCTCCTCAGGCAGATCGACGAATCGACGGCGAAGCGCAGCCGGTTCTGGAAGCGCGACACGTCATCGACGCGCGCCTACACCGCGTCCGTCGAGCCGAACCGGAAACGGCTGGCACACATCCTGGGGGTCCGGGACCCGCGAACGGACGCCCCGCGGGTCATCCGGCTGGAGGACCCCACGGATCGCACCCGGGAGGTCGCCGGAAAAGTTCTAAAGAGTATCAAGGATGTTCATTCCGTCTGCTGGCCGGCCTTCGGCGACGTGACCGGCGAGGGGCTGGAGCTGGGGTCGGGCGACGCCTGCGTCATCGTGATCCCGGACGCCGACCAGACGCCCGAGCAGCTCGCCGGGCTGGTGCCGGGCGTGCCGCCGGGTTCGCAGGTCGCGCGGCGGCTGGCCGGCAACGGCTGCCGGGTGCTCGTGCCGACGCTGATCGATCGCACCGTCGCGCCGCGCAATGGGAGGGCGCGGCTGACCAATCGCGAGTTCGTCTATCGCCCGGCGTTTGAGCTGGGCCGCCATCCCATCGGGTACGAGGTCCAGAAGGTCCTGGCGCTGGTGGATGCCCTCGAGCGAGAGGCGCGATCCGCCGGGCGCGATCTTCGCGTGGGGCTGTTCGGCTACGGCGAGGGGGGCGCCATCGCGCTGTTCGCATCGGCCCTCGACCCGAGGATCGCCGCCACCTGTGTCAGCGGCTATTTCGACGATCGCAATGACGTCTGGCGCCAGCCGGTGGATCGGAACGTCTTCGGACTGCTGGAGCAGTTCGGCGACGCGGAGGTTGCCTCGCTCATCGCGCCGCGCGCGTTGATTGTCGAGGCCGCCCGGGCGCCGGAAGTCGCCCTACCGCCGGGCATGGGCGGCGCGCCGGGACGGTTGACCACCCCGGCCGTCTCGACCGTCGCCGCGGAGGTCGAGCGAGCCCGCGCCCTGGTCGCCGGACTCGCGCCATCGCCCCGGCTCGAGCTGGTCCGAAGCGGGCCGGACGGAACGGGACCTTTCGGAACGGATGAGTCGCTCGGCCGCCTGCTGCGCGGTCTGGGCGCGGCTGCAGCGCCGGATGCGGCTCCTCCTGGCGGTGAGGCGGAAGCGGCCGACCCGACGGCGGTCGCCGCGCTGGTGGAGCGGGGCCGCGAGCGCCATCGCCGGCAGCTCCACGAGCTGGATCGCCACGGCCAGCAGCTCCTGGTGGAAAGCCCTTTCGTGCGCGACGAGTTCATGAAGAAGCTCGACACTCGCTCGGCCGCCGCGTATGCCGCGACGATCGAACCGTACCGCCAATTCTTCGCCGAGGAGGTTATCGGCCGGTTCGACCTGAAGCCGCTGCCGCCCGACGTGCGCTCGCGGCGGATCTACGACGAGCCGGCATTCACCGGGTATGAGATCGTCATGGATGTCTTCCCCGACGTCATCGCGATGGGCATCCTGCTCGTGCCGAAGGGGATCAAGGACGGCGAGCGCCGCCCGGTGGTCGTCTGCCAGCACGGGCTCGAGGGCCGCCCGAGCGACGTCGCCGACCCGAAGGGAGGCAATCCCGCCTATCACCGCTACGCCGTCCGACTCGCGGAGCGAGGTTTTATCACGTTTGCACCCCAGAATCTCTACCTGTTCGGGGACCGGTTCCGGACGCTCCAGCGCAAGGCGAATCCGCTGAAGCGCACTCTTTTCTCGGTCATCGTCCCCCAGCACCAGCAGATCACCGACTGGCTGAAGTCGCTGCCCTTCGTCGACCCGTCGCGCATCGCGTTCTACGGACTGAGCTACGGCGGGAAGTCGGCCATGCGCATCCCGCCGCTCGTGCCGAACTATTGCTTATCGATCTGCTCGGCGGATTTCAACGAGTGGGTGTGGAAGAATGCGTCGACCCGGAGCCCGTATAGCTACGTCTGGACGAACGAGTACGAGATCTTCGAGTTCGACCTGGGCAGCACGTTCAACTACGCGGAGATGGCCGCGCTGATCGCGCCGCGGCCGTTCATGGTCGAGCGCGGGCATTTCGATGGCGTCGCGCCGGATGAGACGGTGGCCTACGAGTTCGCCAAGGTGTTCCGCCTGTACGACGCGCGGCTCAGGATCGGCGACCGCTGCCGGATGGAGGTCTTCATCGGGCCCCACGAGATCAACGGCCGGGGGACATTCGAGTTTTTGCACAGGCAGCTCAACTGGCCGGAGCCGGGGGACGACCACCGATGACAGAAGGAAGAGAAACCACGAAAAGTACGAAATGGCACGAAACGTTCGGCCTCTGGACGATCTGATAAGCGAGACCCAGGCCGACGTGCCCTCGTTTTCGTGGATTTTCGTGTCTTTTCGTGGTTCCTCTTCCCCGTGCATTCATCCGACTGTGGCCAGCGAGGAGGTCTGCTGGCGGTGGGTCTCGGCGTAGTGACCGCCCAGAGCGATCAGGTCATTGTGCGTCCCCTGTTCGATGATGGCGCCGGCCTCGAGCACGACGATATGGTCGGCGCGGCGGACCGAGGCGACCTTGTGCGAGACGATCACGAAGGTCCGGCCCGGCAGGCTCTGTTCGAGTGACTGCTGGATGCGGGCCTCGGTCTCGGCGTCGAGGGCGCTGGTGCAGTCATCCAGCAGCAGGACCGCCGGCTGGGCGACGATCGCGCGGGCCAGGGCCATCCGCTGCCGCTGGCCGCCGGAGAGCGAATCGCCGCGCTCGCCGACGGGCGCGTCGAGCCTGGCGGGCAGGGCGGCGACCGTGGCCGCGAGGTCGGCGATCCGCAGCGCCTCCCACATCTGGTCCTCGGTGGCGTCGGGGTTGGCGTAGAGCAGGTTGGTGCGGATCGAGCCCTCGAACAGGAGCGCCTGCTGGGGCACGAGGGCCACCGACCGCCTCAGGTCCGCCAGCCGCAGGTCGCGGACATCCCGGCCGTCGAAGCGGACGCTCCCCCAGCCTCGGCCGGTCTCGTCGGTGCCGTCGGGCAGGTCGTAGAGCCTCGGCAGGAGGGCCAGGAGCGTCGACTTTCCTGCCCCGCTCGGTCCGACAATTCCCAGGTGCATCCCCGGCTCGATCTTCAGGCGGATGTCGCGCAGGACGCGCGCCCCGTCAGCGGAATAGGTGAACGAGACGCCGCGGTACTCGATCGCCCCGCGCGGTCGGGGGATGGCCTGGGCGCCCGCGCGGTCGCGCACCGGCTCGGGCTCGTCGAAGATCTCGTAGAGTCGCTCGATCGAGACCTGAGTCGAGACGGCCGTGGCCTGGAACTGCGTCAGCCGGACGATCGGCTGGTAGAGCTGACCGACCAGCGCGTAGATCGCCAGCAGCTCGCCGACGGTCAGTACGCCGCGGCCGACGAGCACGATGCCGTAGGCGATGACGAAGACCGTACCCACCCCGCTGATCAGGGTCGCCAGGCCGCTCAGGGCGGCCGACGCTCGGGTGTTGGCCCAGTTGAGCGCGCGGTGCCGATCGATCCGGCGGTCGAGCTCGTCGAGCTCGGCGTCCTCCTTCGCGAAGCTCCGCACGACCCGCACGGCCGAGATCCGCTCGCTCAGAAGCGCGTAGAGCGCGGCGACCTGCGCCCGGATCTCGTCCGAGAGCCGCCGCAGGTGGCCGAAGAAGGCCCGCTGGTTGGCGGCGTAAAGCGGCACGGCCACCAGCGCCACCAGCGACAGCCGCCACTCGAGCCACGCCAGCAACACGGCGATTGCCAGCGATGTGATCAGGTCGTTGAGCACCTGGAGGACGCCGCTGCGGATGAACATCAGGATGCTGCCGACGTCGCTGGTCACTCTCGCCATCAGGCGGCCGGTCTGCTGGGCGTCGAAGTAGGCCATCGGCAGCCGCATGAGCTTGCGGTGCAGTGCCCCTCGCATCGCGACGACGACCTCCTGGCTGATTCGCCCCATCATGGCGGCGATCCGCCAGGCCAGCAGCGTCCGGATCGCGTGCAGGCCGATTGTGCCCGCCAGCGCCAGGCCGATCGCCCGTGCGGCCGCCGAGCGGGCGGCCCCGACCGCGGCCGGATCCACCGCCGTCGTCCCCGTCCCGCCGCCCGACGCGCGGACATATCCCACCAGCCGGTCCACGACCCATCCCTGGAGCAGCGGGATCGGCAGCAACAGCACCGACTGGACCAGCAGGCCGAGCAGCCCCAGCGCGATCGGCCATCGGTACGGCCGCAGGAACTGCGCTTCGAATCGGCGGAGCTGCGGAGCGTTCGCCCGGTATCCCTCGTCTTCCGCGGTCGAGCTCATCCTGTGACAGCCATTGGGATTGGACTCCGTCCGCTGGCCCAGGGCCCGGGCCGGCCGATCTGCCGGTTCCGCGCCGCACCGCATCCGGGGCCACCCTGCCCCGACGTCGGACCCGCAGCCTCTCCATGACAGCACCCCGTGGACGTGCGTGTCAACGGCGGCCACGTATCCCCAATCCACAACTCCATCATCCGGCCCCGCCGCGTTCGGCAGCATGCCCCCGCTTTCTCGTTCCGGGCAGACAGCCATGGATCTGGAAAAATAGACGCCAAAAAAAGGATTATGGTTGGCTTGGTTGCCAAACAAGAACCATACAACATCTGCGCCGGAAAACTTTGGAAAAATTGGTAAAATTTTAAGTCTAACGATTGCAGGAGGTTGCGATGAAAAAACGCCCGTTTTTTTGAGGGGGGCCGTACAGAATTTGCAAACCTGATACATCCTGTTTGTAGACGCGGCGAGTAAAGCTAAAGTGACGCGAAGGGGGTGAGCGATGGTTCCGATGAACGCCAGAGAGCAATCGAGACGCCGCCCGAAGCGGAAGCGGGTGCTCGACCTGATCGACGACTCGGCGTTCGACGGCTTGCTCGCCGTCCTGGGCGACGCGGCGGACGACGCCGAGGACGTGGATGTTGTTGCGGCGGATGAGGTTGCGGGCGACAATTCGCTGTCGCTGGAGGCGGCCGCGCAGGAATACGTCTGGCTCTACGACTTCCGCCGCGGGATCGCCTGCCAGAAGATCGCCGAGGAGTACGGCCTGACCGTTCGCGACGTCCGGGATGGGATCGAGCGGGCGCGGAAGCTCGAGGCCCGGTGCTCGCGGGATGAGTGGCTGTCGGATTTCCAGTCGGGCCGGGAGGTTGAGCGAGGCTTTCGCCTGATGCCGATGTTTCCGATCAGCGCGTTCACGCCGCAGTCGACCTGCCCGCACGGCGGGCCACTTCAGAGCGGGTCGACCCTCTGCTGCATGGTGTGCCACACCTCTGGGATGGACGAGCACCCCTCGCTGCGCCACGACCCGGCGGCCGACCCCAGGCCCGAAACCGGAAGCGAGAGCGAGCTCGCGCTGACCCCGGCCGCCGAGGCGAGCCCCTCGTCCACGGCCGCTCGCCGCCGCCTGAGCCGCCGCGAGCGCCGCCGCCGGATGTTCGAGTCCGCGGGGCGGATCTGACGCGATCAAGAGTCGGCACCGCGGAGAGACGAGGTCTCGCGTGCCCGCATCGGCATTGCCTTCTCGAAATCATCCGGCCGCGTCCGATGATCGCGTGCCCGGCGGACGGTCGCCGTCCACCCGTGGGGGCGGTTCGACCCGGTCGGTCGTCGTCCGCCGACGACCTTTCAACCCATCGAGGTGTTCGACGATGGCCATAAGTGCAATCCTGGCCGCGCTCCCGAGCCGCCGCACGCTCGTGACCGTGGTGTTCTCGGGCCTGGTCGGCGGGGCGGTCGCCATTGGCGTCGCCGAGTGGCACGCCCGGCCGGCCGGACCCCCCGCGCCGCCGCATGATCCGAGGTTCGAGAAGCTCGGGCACGAGTACCTCCCGGGGCTCGGCAAGGCGTACGCCGCCGCCTGGGAGGAGGGCGCCAGGAGCCTGGACGCTGGCCAGCCGCTCTCGGCCTCGCTCGCCGCGGTGAGCAAGGCCTGGGAGGCCAACCGCATCTCGCTGTTCGACAAATCCGTCGCCCCCGAGCTCGCCCGGATCGTCCCGGAATCGCAGAAGGACGCCGACGTCACCCCGGCGCAGCGCGCCGCCATGGCCGCCGCCTGGCGAGGGCTCGCCCTCGGCCTGGACCGCTGAGACATTGCGGTCGCTTCCTGGGTCTCCGACCGATTTCACCTCCGCAGATTGATCCGGCCCGGCGCCGGTAAAGTTCGCACCACGCCGTCGATTCCCGCACGGCGATCGGTGCCGCCTTGCCTTGTCTCGCTTCACGTGGCTCCGCGTCGTGCCTCGTCGTACGGCCGTGGAGATCCCGCGCCGACACGGGCCGGTCCGCCTTGATATTTCCGGACGCAACATGAGGGACACCCCATGAGCGATGAGATGGCGTTTCAGCCCCTCTGCGGTTGGCGGGGCGCCGACGAGCTTCAGCGGTCGTTCGCCGGCCAGTTCCCCACGCTGGCCGGGGCCGCGCCGCACCTGATGGCCGCCGGGGCGCCGAACGACCCGATCCTGCTGTACAAGGCCTGGCGTGATGTCCTCGGCAAGGACCCGGCGTACCCGGCCCAGCAGATCGGCGACTGCGTGTCGTTCGGCCACGGGCACGGCAACGACCTGCTCCAGTGCATCGAGATCAGCCTGGGCGAACCGGCCGTCTTTCAGGAGACGGATACGGAGTTCATCTATGGGATGTCGCGTGAGGTGGCCGGCATCCTCGGCCGCCAGGACGGCTCGTACGGCGCGGCCGCGGTCAAGGCGATGACGACGGTCGGCATGGTCAGCCGGGCGATGCTGGGCTCGGACGGCAGGTACTCGGGCCAGCGCGCCAGGAGCTGGGGGCTGAGCGGGCCGCCCGATTCGGTCAAGAGCGAGGCCGGGCCGTTCAAGCTCGGCTCGGCCGCGCAGGTCACGACCTGGGACGAGCTGGTGGCGGCGATGCGGAACGGCTATCCAGTGACGATCTGCTCGAACCAGGGCTTCACCCTCACCCGCGACTCCGACGGCTTCTGCCGGGCGCGGGGCACCTGGGGGCACTGCATGTTCATCGCAGGGGTCCGGTTCGACCGGCCAGGCGCGTGCATCTGCCAGAGCTGGGGCCCCGACTGTCCGACCGGCCCGACCGCCCTCGACCAGCCGGGCTTCTCGTTCTGGGCGGACAGGGCGGTGGTCGAGCACATCCTGGGCGAGGGGGATAGCTGGGCCCTGTCGAAGTCGCCGGAGTTCGAGAAGCGCGAGCTGCCGCCCGCCTGGCACTACCACGACGCCGCGTAAGCCGAGTGGCCGGCCCGATCCGAGGCCGGCCCGATCCGATGCGGCCCGATCCGATGCGGATCGATCCGACCCGGTCCGGTCGGCCGCATCGGCGTGACGACCATGACCATCGTCGTGGGGCGAAGCCGCCCCCATCCGTTTCCCGACGCTGGCTGGAACCCTTTCATGATGACCCCAGAATTTCGCCGCTCATTGGATCGGATCGGCCCCCGGATTACGAAGCCAGGGGCGGCCTCCCGCAACCCCGGGGCGGCCCCGCCCTCGATCAAATCGAGAGAAGGACCTTCATGAACGACCTGCTGCTCATCGCTCAGGCCGCCCCGGCCGTCGCGGATCCCAACGCGATCGGCGTGTCGATCACCAGCCTGGTCGGCTCGCTCGGAGCCGCCGGCGCGGCCGTCGCCGTCACCTACTACTTTCTCGGCTTCCTCCGCGACCAGGCGCAGAAGCAGGACCGGATACTCGGAGAGTTTCGCGACTACCACGCCGATTCGCAGAAGAAGTTCCAGGACCAGCTCGAGCGGCTGGCGGACCGGCAGGAACAATTCCAGCGCGGCATCCAGGATCAGGTGAACCGGATGTCCGAGACCCAGAACGCGCTGCTCCGCGACAGCATCCTGGCGATGAAGGCGGTCGAGAAGACCCTCGACCAGTCCACCGCCTCGGTGCATTCGATGGAGAAGTCCGTCGGGACCCTCCAGGTCTCGGTGAACGGGATCGACGTCATGATCCGCCGGATGCTCGAGATGGGGTTCGACTCGAAGAAGAGCGTGCCGTCAGCGCCGTCCAAGGAGACCGCATCGTGAACCGAATCGACCGGCGGCCTCGACTCCTGGTCGTCGCCGCGCTGCTGCTGCTCGCAGCCGTCGTTGCCGACCTGATCCGCGACGGCGAGGCGAATCACCAGCGCCTGCAGGTGGCCGAGAGTAGCCGTCGCGCTCTCGACATGCAGTCGCGCCGGTCCTTTGCCGAGCTGCGTGCCCGGGCGGAGGAGAGCCTGGCGACGGGCCAGGATCGGGCCGAGCTCTTCGGTCGCTACGAGCGGATCCTCGAGGCCCTGTCACGCATCGAGAGATCCCTGGAGACGTCGGCCCCGTTCCCGGGGCGATGACGCGGGCGAGCCCTGGGCCGCCGGGCGGCCCCTGCCGCGAGGCGGTGCCTGGCCGCGATCCTTTCCCCTTCTCGTGAGGTACTGATGATGACCGTGATCGCCCTGCTCATGCAGCTTGTCAAGGACTACAAAGCCATCTCCCCGGTGCTCCTGGCCATCGGGTCGGGCCTGGGGATGGTCGTGACCAAGGGCCTCGGCTACGGCATCCCCGAGCTGTTCCAGGTCCTCAGCATCGTCTTCGGCGGTGCGAGTCTCGTGAACCTCCGCACCGCCCTGGCGCGGATTGAGGGCCTGTTCCAGGCCAGCCCGACCCCGGCGCCCGCCCCGGCCCCGGCCCCGACGTCGGACAACAGCCAGCCCGCGAAGGCGAGCTGACCGTACGAGGCCGCCCGGCCCGCCCGCCCGATCGATCGCTCGGCGATCGTTCGACGATCGATCCGCCGGCGTGGCGGGCCGGGACCGGGAAGGAGAAGCGGGGTCCTCAGCCGGTCGCATCGAGGTGATCGCACATGGCAAAGAGCATCGACCAGCGCGGCGAGGCGCTCCGCGACGGTCGCGTCCCGGAGCTCCCGGGCACGGTCGCCATCGACCTGCGGAACAAGGATGTCCTCGCCGAGGGCCGCACGCTGGACCTGGCGGCGCTGCTCAGGCGGCTGCTGATCGAGTCCGAGACGCCCGCCGGCAAGACCTGGGCGCAGCGGGTGCTCGAGAGCTGGATCGTCACCGGCCTGGAGGGCGACACCAAGGTGATCGACGTGATCTTCGCACGGTGCGAGCCGGATCGGCCCGCCGCGCAGGCGGCCGACGAGGCCCCGCTGATCCTGGACGAGCAGAAGACAGGCAACATCCTGGAGGTCCTCTGTGGCTCGAGACCTGGCGAGGCGAGTGGCTGATGCGATCGCACAGGTGCGCGATCGCCGGCCGTTGACTCGCGACCACCTCGAGCGATGGGTCCTTGCATTCACCGGCGTCCGGGTGCCCGGGACGGCCGTCTGCCGCGGGCATTCCGCCCCCCTCGACATGTTTGCCCGGCAGGTACTCGAGCGCCCGCCGCTGGCGCTCTGGCACGGGCCCCGCGGCAGCGGCAAGAGCTTCCTCTCGGCGATCGACACCCACCTCGCGAGCCGATTCCAGCCGCGGCACAACACGCGGATCCTCGGCGGGTCGCTGGGCCAGTCCGAGCAGATCCAGCAGGCGCTCCGCGAGGTTGTGCTCCACGGTCGGGGACCGGCCGGCGAGTCGGATACCGGCTCGGTCGCCCGGTTCCTCAAGAGCGAGGTGCACTACCGTAACGGCAGCCACGTCGCCGTCCTGGCCGCTTCGGCCACGTCGGTCCGCGGCCCGCACGTGCCCAGCCTCAAGCTCGACGAGGTCGACGAGATCGACCCGGAGATCCGCGAGTCCGCCATGGGCATGGCGATGGACGTCCGCGGCCTTCGATCGTCGGTGCTGATGACCTCGACCTGGCACCGCGTGGCCGGCCCGATGGCTGACCTCATCGACAAGGGCCGCGCCGGCGCCTTCCCGGTCGACACTTACTGCGTCTTCGAGGTCCTGGAGCGCTGTCCCGAGGAGCGCAGCGGGCCGAACCTGGAGCACTGCCGCGAGTGCCCGCTCGTGGCCTGGTGCCATTCCGATCGCGACGCGCATCCCGCGGGGTTGCCCAAGGCAAAGCGCTCGTCGGGCCACTACACGATCGACTCGCTGATCCAGAAAGCGAGGTCGGTCAGCCTCCGCGTCTTCGAGTCGGATTACCTGTGCCTGCGCCCCCGGGCCGCGGGCGTCTGGTTCACCATGTTCGACGAGTCGGTGCATGTCCGCGAGGCGGCCGAGTACGTCCAGGGCCATCCGGTCCACCTGGCGATCGATCCGGGCGTCCACACCGGCGCGGTCTGGTTCCAGGCCATCCCGCGGCTCGACGGCCGCGGCCACAAGGTCAACGTCTTCGGCGACTACCACGCCGAGGGGCTTTCGGCCGAGGTGAACGCCCGCCTGATCGTCGAGCAGTCGCGGCGTCTCTGCGGCATCGGCCTGGACCGCTTCCGGGTCTCGATGGACCCCGCCGGCGGCGCCCGGACTGCCGTCGGGCCGACGGTTCGGGGCGAGTACGAGCGTGCCGGCTGCCAGGGCAAGGGTGGGCTGGAATCCTGGCCCGTCACGCCCAAGGCCGACGGCCTCCAGCTCGTCGAGGCCCTGCTCAGGTCGGCCGACGGCTCGGTGAACCTGACCGTCCACCCGCGGTGCCGGGGGCTGATCAACGCGATGCAATGCTACACCCGCGCCCGCCGGGCCGATCAGTGGATGGACTACCCCAAGGACCCCCAGCATCCCTTCGAGGACCTGGTCGACCCGCTCTGCGGCGGGCTGAAGCTCGAGTTCCCCGCGGGTCGGGCCCCGGAGGTGAATTTCCGCCGCGTTCAGGCCCGATCGCTCCTCTAGTCCACCTCGACCGATCGTCGTTGCCGGCCGGTTCTACCCGAGCCACTCTCCCGCGGCGCGGTGGTCGGGTCGAGGCGATGGAGACCCCTCATGCGGCTGCGGTACGCCTGGACGGACCTGCCGTTCATCCTGCTCGCGCTGATCCTGTTGATCCCCTTGTTCGTGCAACTGGTCGAGATCGTGATCGACTTCCTCGCTTCCAACGAGTACTGAGGCCCATGGCGATGGACTGGCTCCGAAGAAAGACGGCCCCGCCGCCCGGCCGGGGCACCGGCCTCGACGGCCGCCCCGTGGTCGACTCCGACGCGCCCGGCTCGCGGCGCCGCCGGTCCTCCGCGACGGAGGTCGACGGCAAGCTCATCGTGCAGCGGCGGCACATCGACTGGGTCGAGCACCAGGTCCGCTGGCGCTGGCTGCTCGACTCGTTCGAGGGGGGCGAACGCTACCGCAACGCCACCTACGGCCCCGATCGCCGCGGCCTGCCGATCCGCAACCTGTTCCGCCACAAGCGCGAATACCCCGATCCCCAGACGTTTCCGAACCTCTACCAGGGGTTCGCGGGCTACGTCGGCTCGGCGATGGGCGCGCAGATGCAGGACACGGGCTACGGCTCCTATCCCGGCATGATCGGCGCGGATCCCGGGGCCACGGCGCAGGACGACGACTACGAGTACCGCCGCAGCCGCACCCCCATCCCCGAGTTCGTCGCCGAGGCCGTCGAGGTTCACCTGGGCAAGATCTTCGACCAGGAGGTCCATCGCGCCGGTCCGGACGACCTGGTCGCGTGGTGGCGCGACGTCGACGGCCGCGGCACGCCGATCGACGACTGGATGCGCGAGACGGTGGCCCCGCTGCTGCTGGTGCTCGGTTGCCTGGACGTCTGCCTCGACCACCCGCAGGCGCCCCCCGGGGAGAGTGTCGAGACCCGCGCCGACGAGCTGCGGCTGGGCCTCGACCGCTGCGTCGCAAGCTACATCCTCCCCCAGAACATGGTCTGGTGGCGGCTTGACGCCGCGGGCCGGTATCGCGAGTGCCTGGTCCGCGAATTCATCGACCCGTCGGACCGCGTGGACCACGACGAGGACGGCAACGCGATCGACCCGGAGGATCCCGGCGGTGCCGGCGAGGCCTGGCGGCGCGACTACGTCCGCTATCGGTTCTGGACGGTCGAGGAGTCGATCCTCCTCTCCTACGAAGGCGACCGGATCCTCGAGCGGATGCCCCATCGGTTCGGCCGCGTGCCCATCATTCGCCTGGTCGAGACGCCCAGGCATCGCACGCCGAATATCGGCAAGAGCCGATATGAAGGAATCGCCGAATACCAGCGCGAGTACTACAACCGCGACAGCGAGCTGATCCTCTCGGACACGCTCCAGGCGCACCCGTTCCTCTCCGGCGCGGAGGACTTCTGCAAGGCGGACAACACGCTCTCGATCGGCCCCGGCTACGTGCTGCCCAAGAAGAAGAACCCGGAGAGCGGCGCGTACGAAGGATGGGAGTTCGTCAGCCCGCCGAAGGACCCGGCGGAGAGCCTGCGGAAGAACAAGCAGGACATCATCGACCTGAAGGACCGCCGCGCCTGCCTGCTCAAGCCGGCGGGGTCGGTCCAGGGCTCGACCACGGCGCAGTCGGGGATCTCCAAGCAGCTCGACGCGGTCGCCGGCCAGAAGCTGCTGGCGTCGATCGCGAAGTCGCTCGCGAAGGCCGAGCGTCAGCTCGCCGAGTATGCCCTGCTGGTCCTGCGCGACGGGCCGCCCGACGCGGAGACCCGCGAGCAGATCCGCGTCGTCTACCCGGCGCGGTTCGAGCTGTTTGCCGCCCCCGAGATGACCAGCAACCTTCTCCAGCTCCAGCAGGCGCTTGCCGGGGCCGGCGAGGCGCCGGACACCGAGCGCGAGGTCCTGCAATCCATCGTCCGCCAGTTGCTCCTTGGCCTCAGCGATGCCGACTATGCCCGACTCGACGCCGAGATCGAGCGGACGGTCGACGCCAAGGCGAGGACCAAGGAGAGGGCCCGGGCCCTCGACGCGCCCGGTATCACCTCCGCGGTCGAGGCCCTCGAGGGGGGCGGCTCGGCCGAGCAGGCCGCCGGCGAGGATCCGCTCGGCCAGACGGGCGGCACGATGGTCGGCGGGATGACCGGCGAGGCGTGATCCCGGGGCCGGCGGCCCCCCACAGTGGCGAATACCGAGATTCCCCGAACCATGGAGGCCGAGTCCATGCCGAACCTGACTCCGGTCCAGGCGCAGTGGCTGACTCTGGGTTTCGTGCTGGCCGGGACGATCCTCGTGATCGGCTACGACGTGTTCGCGATCCGTTCGTGGGGCGTCGAGGCCTCGATCTCGCGGGTGCTCCGGCGCCTCTTCGGCGGCTGTCCGACCCTGGCCGTCGCCCTGGTCTTCTGGCTGGGGATCCTCGTGGGTCACATCTGGCTGCCGACGGAGTGAACGACCGATGGGCGCGATCGTGGCGATGTGCCTCCTCGGCCAGTCGTCGGCCGCGGACGTCCCGCGCGACCGCACGGATCTGGAGTTCGCCCGAGGCGTCGAGGAGTTTGTGATGGCATCGGCCCCGGACCCGGTCCGGGCGATGCCCGAGCCGTTCCGCGGGCTGATCGCGGGGCTCGGCGATCCGTCCTGGCTCCGTCGGGACGCCGCGACGAGCGGCCTCCGGGAGGCGGCTGCCTCCGACCCGCGCTGGCTCTTCTGGGGCCGGCACGACCCGGACCCCGAGGTCCGGCTTCGCTGCAACGCCGTCCTCCGGCGCCTCTACCCCTGCTGGGGCTGTCGAGGCACAGGGCGATCGCGGAACTGGGACGCCTGGCCATGCTGGGACTGCGACGGCACCGCCACGGCGTGGCCGTATTCGATGTGGGACTGATCGCCCGGCCCTCGGCTGACGCCGGGCCCTGCCGGCGGGCCGGCCGGTGCACCGAGGCGACAAGACAGGACACGACAGGACAAGACACGACGACCCGCCGACGACCCGGACCCTCGAGCGAGGAATGGAACGATGTCTCAAGAGAACCCGAGTACCCCCGCGCAACCGAATCCGCCCGCCGCGACACCGCAGACGGTGACGATCCCCCTGGAGCAGCTCCAGGCGTTCACGAGCATCCAGGCGCGGCTGGCCGAGCACGAGGAACGCGTGCGACGCGAGGCCCAGGAGTCGCAACGCCGCGAGGCCGAGGCCCTGGCTGAGCGGGGCAATCTCCAGGACGCGCTCCGGCAGCTCCGCGATCATTCCGAGCAGCAGCTCGCCGCCGAGCGGCAGAAGCAACTGGAGGTCCAGCAGCGGGCCCAGCAGTACGCCCTGGATAGCGAGCTCTCCCGGGCCCTGGCCGGAGAGAATCTCGTCCCCGGGGGCGTCGAGCAGCTCTCCCGGCTGTTCCGGGGCGAGTTCGTGGTCGAGCCGCAGGGCAACGCGTTCCAGGTGCGGACGCCGTCGTACCAGTCGGTCCCTGACTTCATCAAGGCCCAGCTCGGCCGGCCGGAGTATGCCCACTTCCTCCGCGCCCAGAATCCCGGCGGCGGAACGGCGTCCGGCCAGAGCGTCCAGGCCGCGCCGACGCCCCCCGCGAACCCGGCGATGGCTCCGCAGCCGCGGAACATGGGCGAGGCCGTCATCCTGCACATGCAGAGCCTCCAGAAGTCCCAGGGCGACGCCCGGGCGAACATGGGCCTGCCGCTGGGCCTCCGTTCCGCGGCCCGCTGATTCAGTAGTCAGTGGTCAGTGGTCAGTAGGACCGCTGACGTCCGGCCTTTCTTCACGGACCCAGTAGTCAGGGGCCGGTAGTCGGTAGTCGGTCAGACCGCTGACGCCCGACCCTTCTTCACTGACTGCTGACCACTGACCACTGATTACTCACTCCTGACCGCTGACTTCCATCGAGATGCCCCCGCCGAGGGGCAGAGCCGGCCGCCCGACGCCCCGGGGCGAGAACCGAGCATAGGGGCATGAGTGACTCTCTACCATGGCCGACTTCCTGCAGGGTTTCCTCGGCTCGCAGCAGGCGGGACTCGAGGCGCGCAACGACGTGACGGTGGCGATCCGCAACTGGTTCGCCAACCGCAATCCGCTCGTGACCCGGCTACCGTACGTCCCGGTCGAGCGGATCGATTTTCAGATGTACACGCACAAGTATCGCGCCCGCGGCACGACGCTCGGCGCGGCGATCAGCACCGCCGGGCAGACCAGCCTAACGGTCGCTGACGCGACCTTCATGATGAACCACGACGTGCTCGAGATCGTTGACTCGACCACGGGCAACGTCGAGCGGGTGCAGATCAGCGGCGACCCGACCAGCTCGACCACGGTGAACGTCACGCGCGGGATCTGGTCGCAGATCTCGGGCACCCAGGGGATCACGCCGCTGTCGTCGGCGGCCAGCGGCTCGACGGTCAACCTGATCGGCAACAGCCGCAACGGCGCCGAGGTGAATCAGACCGGCCTGGTGACGATCGGCGTACCGCGCACGCAGTATTGCCAGACGTTCCAGTTCCCGGTGCAGATCGGCGGCTCGGCGCAGACCGCGCGGGCGCAGGTATTGCCGGGCGGCATCCAGACGCCGTTCGACTTCAACATGACCGTCCAGCTCCAGAACATGGTGGACGACATCGAGAACTGCCTGTACTACGGCATCGCGCAGGCGCCTAACGACGGGTCCGGCGTCACGGCGAAGATGAACGGCCTGCGGTCGATCATCCAGACCAACAACATCTCGAGTCTGACGGGCGGCTCGCCGGTCAACGCGGCGGCGTACGGGTCGACCGACCTGATCCGCGACACGCTCCAGGCGGCGCGTGCGGGCGGCGGCGAGCCCGACCTCCTGGTCGTCTCCACGAATTTCATGAGCGGGTTCGCGACCTGGGGCCAGGCCATCCAGCGCGTGCCTGCGGGGGAGACGGCGTTCGGCACGCCGATCAACGTGCTGGAGGCGCCGTTCCTTCACGGGGTCACGATCGTCGAGGCTCCCCTGCTCCGGCCGTTCACCGCGATCGCGCTGACGAGCTCCGAGGTGTATATCCGCAACAAGCGGAATCCCTTCTGGCAGCTCCGCGGCTCGCGCGGCGACATGGTTGAGGGCGACTGGATCGCCGAGCTGGCGATCGAGGTCGTCAACGAGTCGCATCACGCGTGGGTCGAGGGCATCACGGCGTTCTCGGCCAATTGATCATCACCGGGGCGGGCGGCGGCGGGCGGTGAGGAGCGGGCGGAGCGTCGTCCGTTCGTGTGTCATCATCGGCCTGGCCGCCGCCCGTCCCAGCGAGCGGAGCGAGCGAAGCATGTGGCGATTCCGGGGCACGCCCCATTACCTCGACGCCCAGGCCATGCGGCTCGGGCTCTCCAAAGACCGGCTGAGGGAGGCGTGGGGCAATGCCGAGCTCCATCGCGTGTCCGGCCTGCTCGGGCAGCTCTGCGAGCGCTACCATGGCGCGCCGAAGGAAGCCGGTCGAGCCGTCGTGATCCCGACCGTGTTGGCTCAGATCCAGGCCACACTCGGCCGGTGTGAGCGCGAACTGGAGAAGCTTCACGCCCTGGCCGCAACCGCCGAGGCGATGCTCGAGGAGGCGCATGACGCCTTCGGCCTGGAGTGCCCGCGCCGACGATTCCGCGTCGAGTGCGACTCCGACGAGCCGGCCGCCCCTGTCGAGACCTGACAGCGCCGCCCCCGTCCGGTCCTGTCCCAGCACAGCCCAGGCAAGAGCGAAAGCGAAAGCGAAGGCGAACCCTCTCATGGCCTACACGTCACCGACCATCGTCCCCTCGGGCACGACGTTCGCGCAGTTTCAGGCGGCGGGGGCCTCCGGCCACCTGGAGCGCCTGATCGCCGCGAACTTCCTCGGGACCTCGCCTCCGGCGGTCCCGACCCTCACCGCCTCCGGCGGCGGCACCACGGGCGGCACGCTGCCCGCGGGCACCTACTACGTCACGGTGACCGAGACCAACGGCATGGGCGAGACGACGCCCAGCTCCGAGGTTTCGGTCACGATCGCCGCGGGCAATGTCCCGCAGGTCGCATTCGCGGCGATGCAGCCCGGTAACACGGCCCGGAACGTCTATGTCGGCACGGCCAGCGGTACCGAGACTCTCTATGCCACCGGCGTCACGTCGGCGACCTTCAACCTGGCGTCACCGGTGCCGGTGAATTCCTTCGCCGTGTCCCCGCCGACGGCCAACTCCACCGGGCTGACGAGCGTCAACCCGAAGTCGGGGGTCGTCGGCAACCAGAAGCTCTCGGGCCTCCGCGCCTGCGAGCGCGGCAAGCTCCAGTCGACCTGGGATGCCCTGGCCCGGCTGATCAACCAATACAACCGCGGCGAGCCGGTGTCTTTCGGCAACATGACCTCGAAGCTCCGCGACGCTCACACTGTGTTCGCGATGCTGTCCCAGCTCTGCTCGGAGATGGGCGCCCTTGTGGACGCCAATCCCGGGCATTTCACCAACATACCCACCGGCATCGGCGGTCAGCGCACCGTCCGGCGGTGGCCCTGACGCCATGGACCACGACATCCGGCTCGTCCGATTGAGTGCCGCTCAGATGGCCCAGATCACGATCATCGTCCGCTGCGGCAAGGTCCGCAAGCTCCGCCTCCGCCTGGCCATGGCGCTGATGCGTCTTGCCGGGCGGATCGGCGGGTTCCGGCAAGTCAAGCTCGCCCGAGAAACGAGGTAAACCATGGCGAAGAGTCCCAGGCCCGTCGGGGTGCGAGGCGTTGTCTCGCCGCCCAACCGGCCCGACACGGCGGGGAACGGGGCCAGGAACGGCTACCTGCCGCTGGCCGGCACGAAGGGTCCGGTCCTGCCGCGCGACCCCGAAGGCCACCGGCCCGAGGGTTCGTTCCCCCGGATGAAGTTGCCCAGCCCGGTCCATCTCCCGGACCAGCGGTTCAAGGTCAGTGAGTCGAAGATGCCTCAGCCTCCCTCGGCGGTGATGCTGGGCCGGGGGGCCATCCCGGTGAACCCTTGGGATGGCAACGGCCAGCCCAGCCGCGCGGAGCCGGACCAGGACATTCCCCGGCCCCCCCGCAAATGAGTCGGGCGACTCACTCGGATGCCGGCCCGAGGCCGGTGCCGGCTCTGCGGCCGGCTGGGCCAGGCCGTGTCGCAGGGTTCCTCGATCGGCATCTGGCCGCCGCCCGATCCGAGGCCCAGGCCGGCCGGATGACGCGGGCCGCCCGGCATCTTCTGGCACTGCGCGCCGGCCTGGTCGGTCAACTGCCCGGCGAGTGCCCCGGCCGGCCGCACGACGGAATGTCATCCGATCATCGTCCGCCCCTGGCCGGACGCCGTGACTGGCTCGCGGCCGTTCATCTCACCGCCCAGGCGATCGTCGAGCTCCAGGGCATAGCCGCGGGGCCCCGGGTCGCCGAGGCGCTCGACGACTGGGAGCACCGCCACCGCGATCGCATTGGCCGCTGGGCCTCTCACGCCCTGGCGGTTCAGCCCGGCCAGCCCGAAGCATGACCCGAGGGATCACGATGAGCAACGTCCCGTCGCAGACGAGCCCGACGTATGCCACCGACGAGGACATCCTCGTCCACGCCGGGGGCGATTTCGCCGCACTGACGCCGTCCTGGCAGCAGATGGCCGCCGGGGCCGATGGCGCCTTCGCCCCCGGCTCGCCGTGGGTGCTCAACTCGCCGTTGGTCAACTTCGAGGCCAACGGGGTGGGCCCCAACCAGGTCGTCTGGCTGATGGCGCCCAAGTCGCAATTCCCCGGCGGAGGCGCGTTCCTGGCCGTGGACAGCGTCTCGGGCAACAGCGTCACGCTCCGGCGGCCCTACAAGCCGCTGAACGTCGGGATGCCGCCCGCGCCGGCGGCCGGGCTCACTGGCGTCGCGTTCGCGATTAACACGCTCGATCCTCAGATTGAGGAAGCGTCCTACGAGCTAAAGCAGCGGTTCGCGGTCGACGACTCCACGCTCGCCGGCCCCTTCCGTTCGTCGTCGTGGATCTACGACCTCCAGGTCCTGCGCGTCGCCACGGTCTACTCGGTGCTGCTCGAGCGCTACACCCAGGAATCCCGCACCGGGACCGGCGACTTCGACCGCAAGGTCTCGCGCTGCCGCCAGAAGTACGACGACGCGGTCAGTCGCATCCAGCTCCGCTGGGGGCCGTACGGCAATTCCGCAGAGCCCACCGCCATCTTCTCCACCCGGCTCAGCCGCTGAGCCGCGACCGGACGCGAGACCGATCCCATGGCAACCGCCTATCACGTCTACGCCAACAGCGGCGCCGGCGATCCGATCCAGTACGCCGCTCCGGTCGCGACGTCCTCCGGCACCTCCTGGACGTCGGGGCCGCTCGGCCCCGGCACCTGGTCGTTCGGCGTCAGGGCCTACGACACCGGCAGCGGGAACGAGGAGGAGAACCTGGACTGCTCGATTTCGGTGGTCGTCGATGCGCTGGGTAACGACGTGACGAACCGTCCGGCGCCGCCGTCTGGCCTGAGGGCCCTTGCGAGGCCCGGTGGTTCGATTCGCGTCGAATGGCTGTACCCGCCGACCCGGGGCCCCGCGGCGCCATCGGAATTCAACGTCTACCTCGGCACCGGCGGCGTGCTGAACCAATCCGCGCCGGCGGCGACCGTGCCGTTCGCTGCCGGCATCCGCAATGCGTTCGCGGTCGACCTTCCCTCGCTCGAGGGCGGGGTGACCTATACGGTCGCCGTTCGGGCGGTGAACGCATCCGGCCAGGACCAGGGCACTGCCACGGTGTCGGTGACCGCCGACGCCGCCGGGCCGGCCGCCGTCGACAGCCTCATGGCCTCCGCCATCGTCTGACCGGCCGCCGCGCCGACGCGGCAGCCGTCCTATCGAACCCACCCCCAGCTCAAACGAGGAGCCGGACCGACATGCCTTCGCCCGTCTATTCCGCCGGGACGCCCGGGAACGTGGTCAACGGACTGGCCGTCGCCAAGAGTTCGACCGTCGCCGCCTTCCTCGACCTCTCGACCTGCGTCGAGGGCCAGGTCACCTGCGAGATGACGACCGGCCCCGCGGCCCCGACCGCCGCGACCACGTTCGGCGCCTACAAGGCGTATGCCGCCGGCGCCTCGGCCCCGATCTCGCTCACGACGGCCGTCGCCGCCGGGGCCACGTCGTTGCCCCTCTCCGGGGCGGCCGGGCTTCATCAGAACCAGAAGGTCGCCCTGATCGCGGCGGCGACCGGCCAGGGAGAGGTCGTCACCGTCACCGCCGCGCCCTCGGGCACCGGCGCGCAGTCGATCGCCTGCTCGGCCACGCTCAACGCCTACGCCGCGGGCGACAAGGTCTATCTGATGGCTCGCAGCGCCACCGTCATGGTCGGGCCGTCCGATCCCGCCACCCAGGGGTGGGCGATCAATACCGACTATTCCGGCGAGCTATTCCTGGGCCCGGCGCAATGGATCATCGGAATCAGCAACACCGATACCGGGCAGGGCGTCACGGTGAGCGTGACGGTCGACAAGATCACGGCGATCCAGTAATTCGGCCGTCATCGTCCCCCTCTTTGTTCCTTTCCGGCGGCGCCCGCCTCCCCTCCCCGAACACCACGGATCCGCGACCCCATGATCGCCACCCGATGGCAGACCAAGCCGCCCCTCGGCTACCCGATCGACTGGACGCACCCGCTCACGGAGGGGCTGGTGTCGTTCTGGGCGTTCAACGAGGGGACGGGCCTCCCCAATGACATCGCGTCCGCCATCGGCCCGCGGCCCATCACGCCGGGGATCGCCGCCAGCAATATCTGGACCGCGGGCGCCAACGGGCCGATCTACAACACCCAGCAGACGCCCACCAGTGGGCGCTCGTCGCTCACCTTCGGGAACTGCCCCGACCTCGCCGGCTCGAACATCCTGTTCTCCGTCGCCTGGGGCGGCACGGTCCCGGCCTCCACGGGCGGCGTCCAGATGCTCCTGGACCTGTACGGCACGACGTCCACGGGCCAGTTGCAACTCTACACCGCCGGCGGCGCCGGGCTGGGGATCCTCTCCAACAACGGCGTCCACCAGTCGCAGCTCAGTAGCGCCAACGGCTTCTTCGACGGCAATCGCCACGCCTGGGGGGCGAGCCTCGGCTCGACCGCCGCGAACGGCATGTCGCTCTACCGCGACGGGACGCGATGGGGCAGCATGACCGTCGCCTACCCGCCGACGCTGCCCACGGCGACGACCGGCTGGCTCTTTTGCAGCCAGAGCACCTCCGGTCCCGGGAATTCCAGCCCGTGGATCGGCCGGATGGAGTATTTCGCCCTCTGGTATCGGCCGCTGTCGGCCGACGAGCAGGCGAGCTTCGCCGCGAACCCGTGGCAAATCTTCCGGCCGCGCCGCACCACCGCGGCGGTCTATCTGGGCACGCCCGACTTCACCATCTCGCCCAACCCCATCCCGGCGAGCCGGCCCGGCGGCGTGGCGCTCGCGCTGGTCGGCCAGGCCAGCGTGAACTGGTCCGCCGGCACCACCACCCTGACGCCGTCCGGGATCGCGGGCGACACCCTGTCGGGCCTCTCCGTCACCGATTCGACGCACGCCACCGTCAACGTCGTGACGGGCTCGACCGCCGGCGCGCTGACGCTCACCGACAACAACGGCAACCGGGGGACCGTCCAGGTCGTCACGGCCGTCGTCACGCCGTCGCCCGCGACGATCCCGGCCGATCACGCCGGCCACCTGACGATCAACCTGACCAGCAACGTCGGCGTGTGGACGACCGGCTCGACGACCACGTTCAGCCTCGTCAGCCCGCCCACCGGAACCACGCTGGTCAGCCAGTCGGTGGCCTCCCCCACCTCGGCATCGATCGTGGTCACGACCGGCACCGGGACCGGCACGCTGACGATCTCGGACGGGTTCGAGACCGCGACGGCGGCGGTGGTCCAGCCCACGCTGGCGGTGGCGGCGCCGCTCGGCGGCACGACCGTCACCGCGACGGGCACCTACACGATCACGCTGACGAGCACCAACACGCTCTGGACGCAGGAGAACGCGTCGTCGCTGTTCACCGTCGTGGGCGGCTCCGGTTCGACCCTGTCGTCGATCCACGTCGCCACCGACACGTCGGCCACCGCGACGCTCGACGCCGGCACGGCACCCGGCACCCTGACGATCACCGACACCAGCAGCGGCATGACGGCCGCGCTCACCGTCGCGGCGGTCCCGTCGGGGTCGCTGCACGTCACCGGCCCGCTCATGCTCGCCCACACGGGGGGGACGCCCGGCATCGTGGGCAGCAAGAACGCCGCCGCCATCGCGTTCTTCTTCCGGCCAAACAGCAACGCCGGCATCAACCTGACGACCGGGACCACGATCCTCAACTGGACCACCGAGCCTGGCGGCGGCCCATTTCCCCTGGCCGCCTTCTTCCCGGCGGTCGCGGGCGGCACGAGCACCCTCAAGTTCGCCCTGTACGGAGGGACGGGCGGCCCGTCCTTCATCGCGACCGTCCCGGTCGAGCTGGGGGTGGGTTGCCATTACCTGCTGACGTGGTCGGTCGCGCCCGCGGCGTCCGTCACGGGCAACGTCATCGCCGGCTCGAACATGCTGGCCGTCACGTCCGGGAGTCTCCAGGTCGGCGACCTGATCGCCGGCACGGGAATCCCCACCTCCCAGGTCACGAAGGTCTACGGCCCCGGCGTCTACTCGCTGAACAACAACGCGAACACCACCGGGACCGGCGTGACGTTCACCGTGACCCGCGGGACCCAGACGCTCTACGTCAACGGGGTTTCCTACGCGACCGCGAACGTCCCCTACTCAACGTTCGCCTACAGTCAGATCCAGGTGGGCGGCCTCGCGGGAGTCGATGGGGGCGGCAACCCGGTCGTCACCGACCATCACATCGCGAACCTTGCCATCTGGGGTTCGGCCGCCGCGACCGCCATCCCGACGGCCGCCGACGCCGCCGGACTGGCCGCCGGCACGCTGACCCCGCTCGATACCAGCACGCCGGCCCAGGCGTGGTGGCCGCTGGGCGGCGGGACCACCGGCAGCACGCCGACGCTGGCCGACACCTGGCTGTCGGACCTGACGCTGAACGGCAACACGCTCTCGGTCGCGACCACCGTCCCGGCCGGCTCGCTGTCGGACGCCGCCTATGCCGCCGCCGTGACGATCGGCTCGCCGCTCCTGGTCGGGGTCAGCGTGACGAAGTGCGGCAAGGTGCTGTACGCGGGGACCTCGCTGGCGCCGACCATCAACGGCGCGCACATGGGTGCCCCGTTGACGGCGATCAACGCCAACCCGACGGTTCACGTCAACGGCAGCGCGGTCGCGTTGAGCGGCCCGGCGTCCACGCCGAACGACGGGGCGACCGCGGCGTGGCTGCTCGAATGCGGGTCCGTGGATCGGATCATCGTCGCCGACGGGGGCTCGGGCTACGTCTTCCCGTCGGCCTCGGCGTCGGGCGGTGGCGGCTCGGGCCTGACGCTGGGGACGCCCACCCTGGCGACGGGAGTCGTCGGCTACCAGGTGATCGCGGGCGGCTCGGGCTACAACAGTTCGCCCCTGGTCGCGATCATCGATCAGGCCGGCTCGGGCAACGGCGCCACCGCCATCGCGATGGTGAATTCTCTGGGCAAGGTCGCCCAGGTCAACGTCACGGCCGGCGGCTCGAACTACACGTCGCCCGCGATCGCCATCGCGGACGGCTGGGGCGAATCGCTGTCGGTGTCGGTGTCGGGCGGCGCCATCACCGCCATCACCGTCGGGGCCAGCGGCGGCACCGGCTACACCAACGGCATGGCCGCCGTCGCGATCGTGGATTCCACCGGCTCGGGCGCGCTGGCCTACGCGACGGTCGCCAACGGCGCCATCGCCTCGGTGACGGTCGTGGCCGGGGGCTCGGGCTACTCGAACAATCCCACGATCGTCGTCTATCAATATGGGGCCGCCTACGGGTCGGGCCAGGCGACGGCCACCGCGACGGCGTCCGGGGGCGTCGTGACGGGCGCCGTGATGACCAACCTGGGCTCGGGCTACGGCGTCCCGCCCTCCGTGATCGTCGAGCAGCCGCCCAACTGGCAGGGCGCGACGGGCGGCATCTTCGCGGCGACGTGCGTCCACGTCTCGAACGGCGCCATCGACGCCGTCTACCCGATGGCCGGCGGCCTGCTCGGGTGCGGCTCGGGCTACTCCGCCGCGCAGCCCCCCTTCGTGCTGGTGGGCGGCGGTCTCCGCAATGCCAACGGCGGCCTGGCCGTGCAGTCGATGGTCGCGATCAACCTGACGCCGACCTCGATCGCCTCGGTGACGGTCAATCACGGCGGCACCGGCTACAGTTCGTCCCCGAACGTGACGCTCTCGGGCGGCGGCGTCGTGGGCACCCCGACGATCTCGACGACCGTGACGGGCGGCGTCATCACGGCGATCACCGTCACCGGCTCGGCGACGTTCACCAGCGCTCCCACGGTGACGATCACCGACACGACCGGCTCGGGCGCCGTCGCCACCGCGAACCTCACCGGGACCTCCATCGCCTCGGTGACGGTGCCGGGCAGCCAGGGGCCGGGCAACTTCAACAGCACCCCGCTGCTGACGTTCGCCGACCCCTCGGGTTCCGCGACCGGCGCCGCCGGCACCGTCACGCTCAGCGGCAAGCAGGTCCAGAGCATCGCCTTCAGTTCGGGCGGCACCGGCTACACGGCGCCGTCCATGACCTTCACGGCCGGCACGGTCGCGGCCTCGATCCGGCCGATCGTCGCCAGTTACATCCTGTCGGTCCCGGTGACGGCCGGCGGCACGGGGTACACGTCGCTGCCGACGATCGCCGTGTCGGACCCGGCCGGGACCGGCGCGATCTTCCGGCCGATCATGGACGGCGTCGGGTCGTCGGACGTCGTGACCTACTCGGCGCCGGCATCGTGGCTGACCGCGACGGACGGCGGCCTGCCGGTGGGCGGCGTCCAGGCCGTCTCGGGGGCGGCCGTGTCCAACTGGACGGGCCAGTTCGAGGGGGCGACCGGCGGCCTCTGGCCGATCGCCGTGACGCCGACCATGCTGGCCGGCGCCGACGTCGGCAGCGACCCCTGCACCAACTCGTCGGACGTGGGCCTCTACCGCAACATGCTCCATCAGGGGCAGGGTCCGGCGACCAACAAGAGCGCGTGGATTTACGTGCTCTCGACCACCGGGACCATCACCTACCTGGCCGAGAGCGGGACCCAGCTAGCGACCACGCCGCAGAGCTGGACCGTGTCGAGCAACGGGAACACGGCGGCGATCGGGTTCACGTTCTACGGTCCAGGCAGTGGCGCCATCGACACGATGGGCCAGGGCAACCACGTCGGCCAGTGGACCCTCCAGTACACCGACCCCAACCTCAACACCCCCTCGGCGACGGCCTGCTGGATCTATTCGGGCTACGGGGTGTCCAATTACACCGTCGTCCCGATCTCGCTGTCGGGCCCGGCGCCAGCCCAGGTTCCGGCGGCGAACATCACCTACACCGGGCCGTACAACGGCCAGTACATCACCTCGATCAACTACACCACCACGGGCGCGGGCTACCAGGCGGCCGGGGTTCTGATCACCAACGCCGACGGGACTCCGTGCCCGGCGGCGGCGGTCGCCACCGTCGTCAACGGCGACATCACCGGCATCACGGTCGTGTCCGCCGGCCAGAATTTCAACTCGGGCACTCCTCCGATCGTGACCGTCTACGGGATGGCGAAGTCCGGGAACACGGTCACGTCGGCCTGGGAAGTCGCCTACAACGCCAATCCCTACAAGTGGCAGCTCAACCTGAACGTGGCGCTGGCGCAGGGCTCGCAGCAGTACCTGATCGCCGACCTGGAAGTGATGCCGCCGGATTCCAGCAACGGCAACCTGGCGTACGGCCCGAAGACGCCCAACAACTTCGCCGCCCGGCCCGACGTGCTGAAATTCCTCACGGCGTCGAACGGCCGCACGCCGGGGGTCCTCCGCTGGATGGACGTCGTCCAGGGATTCGGCGGCTTCTCCAATTTCGTGGACGACGCAGACCTGGACGCCGCCCGGCTGCCGACCAACACGGTCTGGGGCACCAACGTCCTCCGAACAGCCACGTTCGCCTACGCCCGCTACCTCAACACCGACCCGTCGCAGACCCAGTACAAGCAGGCCGATGGCACCCCCTACGTCTCGACAAAGGTGTACGGCGCCATGGGCTTCATGGTCTCGGGGGTCGATTCCAGTTTCACGGATTACGGCGGCGTCACGTCGTCCGGCACCCCCTACGTCTCGCTGCCCCCCTCCGACAACGGCGCGTTCCTGACCGGCGGCGGCATCGGCGTGGGGCTGGAATTCCGCTCGATCCAGCCGCACGGCTTCAAGTCGGGCCAGTGGATCAACGTGAACGCGGTGAGTTACTACCTCGTCGCCACCGTCACGAGCGGCGGCTCGGGCTACACGAGCGCCCCGACCGTCACGATCACGAGCAATTCCACGACCGGGTCGTTCGTCTCGGCCTTCGCGACCATCGCGGGGGGCCAGGTGACGGGCATCACGGTGGTCGGCAGTTGCAGCTACGCCAGCGGCGACACCGTCTCGATCTCGCTCTCGGGCGGCGGCTACACGACCGCGGCCACGGCCAGCATCGCGCTCCAGAATGACTTCTACGTCCCGACCGACTCCGGGCGGTATCTCACCCAGGTCAATTTCCCCTCGAAGGACTGGATCGCGTGGGTGACGGGGCCATACACGATCGCCGCGCAGATGTACGTCCAGGGCTACGTCCCGACCTCGATCCAGACGGTGCTGTCCGAGGTCGAGATCCCGATCAGCGTCACGTTCTCGACCCAGGTGCCGATGAGCGGCAAGCCGGTGCCGTATGAGTTCGCGGCGTCCTTCCACAACCAGCTTGGCGACACGCCGTTCTGGTGCAACCTGTCGCCGATCGGCAGCGACAATCTCTACCAGGGTATCGCCCGGCGGGTCGCCGCGAACATCGGGTCCATCTCGCCGGTGTGGCTGGAATACGGCAACGAGAACTGGAACGGGGGCGCCCTGCACCAGCAGATCACACCCCTGGTGAGCTATGTACCAGACGGGACGCCGTGCCTCACCTACGCCGTGGGTAACGGCACCCAGCAGACCCAGGTTCAGGCGCTCTGCGCCGGGCACGCCTTCAAGGTGTTCGAGGACGCCTGGACGGCCAACGGCCAGGACGCCTCGCGGCTCTCGCGGATCTACGGCAGCTTCTGGAACTGGTGGTCGATCACGGCCGAGACGCTTCAGACCACGCAGCAATGGGGCATCCCTGGGGCCGACTACGTTGACGTGGCCCCCTACATGAACCTGCCGTCAGCCGCATCGGTGATCCGCTGCTTCTCGCCGGCCGGGAGCTGGGGCTCGACCGTCGGCGGCGCGGCGTCGTGGCCGATGGACGCGATCAACGACGTGATGCGCCTCTGGATGGCCTACAGTACCTACAACCACGGACTCTGGCAGGGCCACCAGCAAGCCTGCCAGTCCTACGGCCAGCCGCTCACGTCGCTGTGGATGGACGCGGTCAACGCGACCGCCAGTGCGGTGCTGTCGCCGACGTCGATCGCCGCCGTGGCGGTCGTCCAGCAGGGCACGGGCTACACGTCGCCGCCAACCGTGATCCTGGTCGGCGGCGGGGGCACCTACACGTCGGCGACGGCCACCCTCGGGCCGGTCGTTACCGTCACCGGCGGCGGCACCGGCTACGCCTCGGCTCCCACCGTGACCCTGTCGGGCGGTGGTGGCACCTACACGACCGCCTACGCGACGCTCTCGGGCACGTCGGTCGCGTCCGTCACGGTGCTGGGGGCGTCCGGCTACACGAGTGCGCCCACCGTCACCCTGACGGGAGGCGGCTACACCACGGCGGCCACCCTCACCGTCGCGCTCGGGGTCTCGGCCGTCACGGTGGTCGGCTCGTCCGGCTACACGACGGCCCCGCTGGTCTTTCTCCAGGGGGGCGGTCCCGGCTCGATGACGGACGCCTGGGCGGTGGCGGTGCTGACCCCCACCTCGGTGGGCTCGTTCGTCATGACGAGCCCTGGCACCGGCTACAACGCCTCCATCATCCCGCTGGTGACGTGTTCCACCCCGACCGTCGGTGCCCCGACCGGCGTGACCGCGACCGCGGCGATCGTCAACGGGTCGGTGGCCTCGGTCACGGTCGCGGGCTCGGTCAATCCCACGATCGCGCCAACGGTCAGTTTCAGCGGCGGCGGCGGTTCGGGGGCGGCGGCGGTTGCGGCCGTCATCGACAATGTCCTGGAGGTGATCGTCACCAGCCCCGGCACCGGCTACACGGCCGCGCCGACCGTCACGCTCTCGTTCGGCTCGGGCGCGGCGGTGAACTATCAGGACATCACGATCTCGGGCGGCGGCGTCGCCGGGATTGGGCTGGCCCACGGGAGCGGCGGCTCCGGGTATGTGGGACCCCCCGCCGTGACGATCAGCGGGGGCGGTGCGCTTCCGGTTGGCAATTACTACGCCGCCCAGACGTTCCTCGACTCGCTGGGCCGCGAGACCACCATCGGGTTGAGCCGGTCGAATCAGTCGGGCGCGTCCGGGCCGTGGCTGGCGGGGATTTCCGTCCAGACGCCCGGGGCCGGGTACACGTCGGTGCCGACCGTGACGGTCGCCAACGGGACCGCCGCGGCGATCATGGGCGTCTCGGTCGCGATGGGCGCCGGCGGCACCTACACGACCGCGCCCACCGTCACCCTGACGGGAGGCGGCGGCACCTACACGTCGGCGACAGCGACCCTCTCCGGCAGCACCGTGACGGGCGTCACGGTGAATGGCGCGACCGGCTACACGTCGCCGCCAACGGTCAGTTTCAGCGGCGGCGGCGGCTCGGGCGCGTCGGCCACGGCGACGCTGGTCGTCGCGGACGCCGTGGTGCTCGTCTCGGGCAGTTACGCGACGCCGCCGACGATCACCTTCAGCGGGGGCGGCGGCACCACGCAGGCCACCGGCACGGCGGTGATGGGCGGCACGAGCATCCCGGCCTTCACGATGCCGCCGTGGCCGAGCTGGGCGGTGCAGATGAACGTCTACCTGACGCAGCCCAACGGGGCGGCAGGAGCGGAAATGCTCTACATGAGCATCCCGGCCGCGAGCTACGGGACCGGGAAGACCTATCCGATCAACGGTCCGGTCGGGCTGCCGAACGCCACCTGGCTGGGCGCCACGACGCCGCCGCCAGCGACCAACCTGGCCGCCGCCAACGTGACGCAGCCGCTGCCCCGCATGGTCTGCTACGAGGGTGGTGTCACAACGGCGGTGCCGCCCGAGGTGCCGTTCCAGTACCAGCTCCTGCACGACAGTTTCTCGCACCCGTCGTTCCGCGACGCCGTCTGGACCTGGTACTCGTGGTGCCAGACGGGTTGCCAGACGGTCGGCCCGGGCGCCGCCGGCGCCAATTACTTCTCGATGTACAGCGTCATCTCCTACCCCAACATGTGGGTGCTGTCCAACGGGGACATGCAGGTGCCCGGCGCGGGCACGAGCAACAAATTCGCCACCCCGCAGGGTGGGGTGGCCTTCGACGGCCACGACCACCTGGGCGGCGCGTCGCCCAACCAGACGACCGGGCTCCAGGGGTTGATCGACTGGTTCGGGGCGACGGCACCGGTGCCCATATCGCCGACGCCGACCCCGACGCCGACCTCGACTCGGCGGTGGTTCTCCGGCCTGCGCCGGCCGGTCATGCGGCTGGGGAGTTGACACATGGCACGTGAGAGAGACGTCCGCAACGCGATTCAGGCATCGTTGCTGGCCACCGGGGCTTTCAGCGACGTCTGGCTTACCGGCCTGCCGGAGGACTATGGCCAGGGCGCCAGTAACATGACCGCCGCGGCGATCGAACCCGTCGGGACCCGCCAGGCAGGTGGCTGGGATTCGTCGCCCGCCGGGGCCCTCGAGCTCCGGGCGGACCTCGCCGTCACCTTGCTCGCCCGGCATCCCGATCCCCAGCTCCGCGACGAGCTGGCCGAGCAGCTCCTCGACTATCTCATCAACGCCGTCAACGGTTCGGCCCTCGCCGGCTTCACGATACCCCAGTGTACCCTCGTCACTTCCTGGAAGTGGCAGCCTCCCAGGGCCCCCGAGCGTCGCATCACCGCCACCGTCGCATTCACCTACCTCGTGGCCTGGAATTCGTTCGATACAAGTCCGTAGTTCTCAGTGGTCTGTTTTCAGCGTTCAGTTATGGGCGAGGATGCCGTGTTGTTGGCCCGAGGTTTCCGAGATTCGTGCCGGCGCCGAAGACCGAGGACGCCCGAGATCAGGAACCGGAAACCGAAAACGAAAGACTGAACACCAATCCCCGGGAGTTCTCAAATGTCTGCCACCGCTCTGCAATTGAACTGGACCAGCGTACAGTTCGCCACCACGAGCTTGACGCGAGTCACGGCGGTCACCTTCTCGCAGGGAGGCGAGCTGATTGAATTCGCCGGCGACAACAACCGCTACCCGGTGGTGATCGCCAACAACATCAATCGGCCCCGGTGCACGATCACCTCCGGGGACGTCGCGACGCTGATGGCGATCGCGCCCGGCACGAGCGGGACGATCCTGGCCACGCAGAACGACGCGATGGGCTCGGTCGGCGGCGCGATCAACTGGACGATGACCAATGCCGTCCACGCCAGCACCGAAGACAGCGGGCACTGGGGGCGATTCGCGACGGCCACCGCGACCTTCCGGGCCTACGCGTCCGACGGGGCGACGAACCCGGTGAGCTTCACTCGCAGTTAGGGCCACGGAGTCGTCGTCCGGGCCTCGACAGATCGACCGCAACAGCGGCCATGTTCCCCTCGAGGAGATTTGCCCGATGGATCCCGGACCGGGATTGAGCGCCGGCGCGGTGCCCGACGCGCTGTGCATCCCCGAGCGGCTCAAGCGAGGCCGCACGCTGTGGGAGCGTATGAACTCGATCCTCGACCTGGCCGAACCCTTGCTGGACGTGGATCGTGCGAGGGGGGATCGGGCCTACATCCGCCGCCAGGGCGACGGGTGGCTGTTCGTGACCCGCGACCCCGAAGATACGCTCTACTTCCCGCTGCACACGCCCCTTCGAGGCCGCCCGCGCTACCGATGGCTCGACGCGCCGGACGGGATCCGCCGGGGCTACCTGGTGCCGGAGGCCCGAGATGCTCGATGAGAGTGCCCGTCGCCGCCCCGACTTCGACGCGCTGCACGCGACATGGATCACACTCGCCGACGGTACACCGTGGGCCTTCCCCAAGCCCTGGCTTCAGATCCACGCGACGTTCGAGGGAGGACGGGCGGTCGGAACCCTCCCGATGCTCACCTACGGGCCGGAGCTCGAGGAGTTGATCGAGGCCATCGAGGGCTGCTGCGACAACGAGGCGCTGCTGGTCGGTGCCGCGACGCTGGGTGCCTATCTGCTCCGCCGCAACTACGATCTCGACGACCGGGACCTCGACCGACTCTTCGCCGTCCGGGCCGGAGAACCCTCGTCGTGGCAGTGGGCCCGCGAGGTCATCGGCGTGGCGACGGGGACCGCCGGCACCCGGTCTTTTCGCGATGGCAGCGGCTGACCTTGATGGCAAACAGCACGCTGCCGGGCCCGATCCTCCTGGAAGATGCCATCGACCTCTGCGACTTCTTCGAGGTGACGCGGCGCACCATCCCCCGCTCGAAATGGGCCGACGAATCGATCGCGGCCGAGCATCGGGCCAACCTCGAGGCGATGTTCTGATCCATGGAAAGAGATGTCATCATACCGCCGCGATTCGATCATCGAGAGGCTGCCGCCGGCCTGCGCTCGCTCGAGCAGTCTGGCAGGACCGCCGACGACCTGGCGCACGCGGCCGATTCCGCCGTCGCCCGGTTCCAGCGGGCCCACGAATCCATCCGGGCTGCCTCGCGGGGATTCTTCGAGCTGCGCCTCGCTGCTCGCTCGGCCGGCGATCCCGGCGCGGTCGGGCAGCCGGATGGGTCGGCCGATCACCCGGCCGGGCTCGAGGATGCGGCCGAACCCCGCCCGAGCGAGCCGCACGACGTATCGACGTATCGGCCGATCCTCGCCGGCCCGCGGCCCGAGCAGCAGCACTCGCTTGCGCCGGGCGTTCCTCGGCGGCCCGACGGACCGGGGATGGCAGGGGGCCGGCCGACGTCTCGGCCTTCGATCATGCAGGCAGCCGACGCAGATCAGGCCCTTCGCCCGGCGGATGGGACGCCCGCCCGCGAGATCGAGGATGTTGCCCACAAGGATAGAACAGGTGCCGCCGCCGCGGCCGACGGTCGCGCGGGCGCCGAAAGTCCCAGCCTGGCCGACATTGCCGCGCGACTCCGCGGGATACCAACTTCAAGCAACGGGCCGGGGCATCCGCCCAGCGAGGATTCCGAGTCGCACGGCCGCCTGCGCGATCGAGGCATCGGCTCGGCGAGGGACGACCGATCGGGCGGCCTCGCTGCGGGGGGGGCCGCGGCCTTCCGCGATCCGGCGAGCTCGACGGATCGCGGCCTGGCTCCCGACCTGGCCGGCTGGACGGGCGGCTCGGGGCGCCGGGTCGGTTCCCGATCGGCGGATTCCGGCGCCGCCGGTCCGGCGGTGGCGAACCGGCGGTCGCCGGCCATTGCCCCGGAGGACGAGTCGTCCGTCGGCGGCGGCCTTCCCGGCGCGGATTTCGACGCAGGAGAGGCCATCCGGCTGATGCGGACGGCCTTTCCTTCAGCCGACCCGGCCGCGGGGCGGTCCTCCGACCAGCCGGCTGGCTGGTCCCGGCCGTCGTCGCCGACCTCACAGGGCGGTCGGGAGTCGCCGTTCCAGCCCGGCGGCGGGGCGTCCGGATCGGTCATCGAGAGGCTCCTGCGCGAGCAAAACGAGTTGATCCGTCAGGACGCCCAGCGCGCCGCCAGCCCGCCGATCTCGGCGCCTCCGCCATTCCGCGGCGGCGGCCTGCGCATGGGGAGTTGACCGGGAGGCGGAACCTCTCGCTCGGATCTTCGCCCGTCTGGACGATGTCAAAAACCAGGGCGCTGGAGGCCGGATCGCGATGAATCCCTCGTTCGGCGGCGAATTCCTGTTTGGCACGGCCTGCCACGTCGTGCACAGCCCTCACACCATCGCCCAGCAGAAGGGCAGCTTCTTCGGCGTGACGGGACTGACCTCGCTCTATGGCGGCGGTCGCGGCCGGCTCTTCGAGATCACCGGCGTCCTCGTCGGCGCAAGCCTCACGGCGGTCATCGCCGCGGAGTCGGTCTTGCTCTCGTTCGCGGACGGCATCGCGCGGACCTTCATCGACACCCAGGGCCGCGCCTGGCCGAACGTCATCTTCGAGGGCGAATACATCCCCTCTCCCGACGGCCCGAAGAGCACCGATTTCGGCTGGTGCCTTCCGTACCGTTGCCTCCTCCACGGCCTGACCTGACACCGTATCCGCGGCACTGACGACAGAGAGTCTGTTCCGGAAGGCGAGCGGAGGGCGTCAGCCCCCTGCCTCTCGAGGACGTCGCTCGCCGGAAATGGGGGCTGATACCCCCTCGCCCCGACCCGCTGCTCCCGGGACAGACTCGGACTCCAGACCATTGGCGGCCCCGTCCATGCCATTTTCCCAGGCCACGATCCAGAGCGTCGCCCCGCCGCGGATCCGCGGGAGTCAGGTGTATCTCTCCTGGACCTCGTCGAGCCCGAGCGGGACATCATTCCAGGTCTATGTCAACCAGGGGCTGGCGTGGGCCGGGCGGCGGCTCTCTTGCTGGATTCCGATCCCGTCCGGCCCGGTCCGGATCGACATCGGCGCGGTCGCAGCGGGCGAGGAGGGCCTGAGCTTCGCGTCCTCGCTCCCCGCGGCCCCGGGCCGCCGCGCGCGACTGACCTGGCAGTCGGGCTCGTACAAGGGGGCCGACCTGGCCGGATTCCAGATCTACGGCTCGGACGCGCCGGGCGGGCCGGTTGATACCTCGAAGGTCCTGGCCGATATCACCGCCTATCCCGCCGGGATCGCCACCGACGGGTTCGGCGTCGGCGGGTTCGGCTCCGGCGGGTTCGGCCAGGCGGCCGGCAGTTACACGTGGACTTCGGACGCGCTGGCGGCCGGGACCTGGACTTTTGTCGTCGCGCCCTATGACTCGGCCGGCAACGTCGGTGTGTCCACCGCGACAACCGTCACCATCGCCGCGCCGCCGAGGGCGCCGGCCGCCACGCCGGGGACGACCTCGCGGCTCCAGTACACCCTCGAAGGCTACGGCCAGACCGGCTTCGGATCCGGCAGCTTCGGGCTGCCGGCAGCAACCCTCCAGTGGAACCCCAGCCCCCCATGAGCAACACCTACACGCCGAATACCAAGCTCGCGATGCCGGCCCTGGGCGACACCGGCTGGTCGGTCCCCGTCAACGGCAACGCCGCCGCGATCGACGCCCTGGCGCCCGTCGGCGGCCTCGCCGTCACGGTCCGCGAGGTCCCCAGCGCCTCGCTCGATGTCGTGGTCGCGCCAGGGACGTTCGTCCTGCCCGGCGGCCTCGCGGCCCAGTTCGCCGGGTCGACCGGATTCGCGGTCGCGGCCAGCTCCACGGTGGTCCTCTACCTCGACGGTGCCAATGCCTGGTCCCTGACGGCGGCGGCGAGCTACCCCGCGACGCCGCACGTGCAGCTCGCGACCGTGGTCTCGGGCGCCTCGACGATCAGCTCGATCGTCGACAACCGCCGTTGCTTCGTCACCTGCGGCGCCTGGGTCGACGGGACGAACATCACGCTGGGCACGTCCGCCGGCACGCAGCTTGGCACCTCGGCCACCCAGAAGCTCGGCTTCTTCGGGAAGACTCCGGTCGTCCAGCCGACGATGGGCGCCGCCATCGCCGGCAGCTCCTACACCGCCAACGAGCAAGCGATGCTCCAGGCCGTCTACAACGCCGTCCGGACCCTCGGACTCGGGAGTTGAGCCCTCATGCCTGGCTCCTTCGACCTCGACAACACGACGCCGCCGCTCTGGTCCGACGCGATGACGATCGGCGTGTATCTCTACACGCCCGATGCGGACCAGCCCTATTCGCTGTACCCGAACGTCCATTGCCTGCGAATCGACGCCCGCGAGGGCCCCGAGCCGCCGGTGGCCCGGTTCGAGTACATCATGGACGATACGCTGGCGATCAACCTCGGCTGGCCGTCGCAGTTCGAGGAGCTCTGGCCGATCGACGCCCAGGGGCCGTATGTCGTCAACCCCGACGATCGGATTGTCGTGATGGGGCAGAATCCCGACGGCACGCCGCTGATCCTCTTCGACGGCTTCGCCCAGGTGCCGCAGGTCGACCTCACCCCGCGCACGCAGCGCGTCACGTTCACCGCGATCGGCGTGGCGATCCGCGAGTGGGACCGGCCGATCAGCGGGCGGATCCAGCGCCATTCGGACCCGGTCGGTATCCGCGACACCTCGGGCGACTCGGACGTCCCGGTCGACCTCCCCTGCCGGTTCAACCCGGCGGACACCTCGGTCGGCGGCCGCGGCGGCTACCTGCCCAATCGCACGCCCGACGGCGTTGACACCGCCGCCTCGGGCCCGGGCGGCGATGCACTCGACCACCCGGTCTTCATCGATCCGGGGATCGAGCGTACGCCCGACCCCCGCGCCTACTGGAGCATCAGCGATGCGATCAAGTTCCTTCTCGCCGAGTACAACGGCGAGCAGGAATTCACGGGCTATCCCGCGTTCGAGGCCCTCGACGCGCTCCTCCAGGTCGAGTACGCCGGGGCCGGTCAGCCGACGCTCACGGCGGCCGACGCCGAGTCCGCCCCGCTGACCGTCCGTGACTACGATGCCTCGAACCGGCCCTATCCCGAGGTGATCGCCGATCTGCTCTCCTACGCCGGGTTCGTGATGCGGTGGGACACCCAGGCGGATGCCGACGGCCTGCCCGCGACCTCGCTGGCCTTCTACCGGCGCGACGGCGCCTCGACGTCGCCCGTGAAATCGGTCTGCCTCGACCCGGCCGGCACGACCACGCTCGATCCCTCGCGGAACAACGTCGCGCACCTCCATCTGGCCCGCGACGGCAACAGCGTCGTCAATGCCTGGCAGGTCGAGACCGCGCAGCGGCTCGTCGAGGTCAGCGTCGTCCTCGCCCCGCTCTTCCAGCCGGCGACCACCGACGCCTCGGCCGCGAATCGCAGCCAGTTCTTCCGCTCGACCTGGAATGCGGCGACCCCGGCCTCGACCCGGCGCAAGTACCGCTGGTATGGCGCCGACGAGTGCGGCGACGGCCACTGGACCGGGTCGGGATCCTGGAGCACCACGCCGTTCGACTTCTCGGCCGTCTTCGAGCCCGGGGACGACGGGACGCCGTCGTACACCGTCCGCTATCGCCCCGGCTCGCAGACCCTGATCGCGACCGACTCCGACGGCCGCCCGGTGCGAGCGGACCTGTCGATCAGCTTCGACTATCAGGGCGAGACGGCCGACCTCTGGGACGGGACGGGGACCTGGCAGTCGATCCAGGGCGGCTGGAGGCTCCTCCCCGATCGCCTCGGCATCGAGGTCACGGCCGAGGACCCCGAGCAGTGGTCCACCGGCAAGGGTGCGTCAGCCACCGGCGGCTCGGGCTCGACGACGGCGATTGTGCCCGGTGGGGATATCCGCGGGGTGGCCTGGTGGTCGGCCCCACCGCAGGGTTCGCCCACCAATGGGAAGCAGCCGGTCCTCCGCCTGACGACGGTGATCCGCGACGACCTCCGGATGCCGATCTCCGCCGACAAGCGGCTCGCCAGCCCGACCGTCTTCCCGCGATGGCGGACGGCCGACGCCCGCGACCATTTCCACTACGCGAGCATCGACAGGAGCTCGGTGAATTACTCGCAGCACGGCGGCGGCGGCACCGACCCGGTGGTCATGCGCGATGACACCGTCGACGCGATGGCCCACGCCTATCAGCTCCGTGCCGCGCACGAGTTCCCGCCCCTGGCCGGCTCGATCACGATCCCCTATGTCACGACCTATTATCAGATCGGTGATCGCATCGAGCAGGTTCTCGGCCGGGGCGTCAGCTTCGGCACCAACATCGCCCAGGATCAGGGCGAGCTGCCCACCTACCCGTGGGTCGTCGCCATCTCCTGGGGCTTCGAAGGCGACCGTCAAGCGACCACCCTCCAGCTCTCGGACCAGAGGGCGGAGGTCTGAGCAACCGTCCGAGAAGCTGGCGCCGTGAGTCGCCGGGCGAACCGGGGTCGTGAGTCCGGGTCATGGCCGAAGCGAAGCAGAAGCACCCGGCGACTCACGGCGCCGGAGTTCGGCCGGAAGGGGCTGCCGCATCGGCGGGCTCCTGCGTGAGAACAGCATACCGGAGCAAAGCGATAATGAACGACCTCCGAATCCTCCGTGATCGCCAGGAGAACGGGCGAAGGATGCTCGACTCGGGCGAGGGCGGCGTCGAGGCTCGGGGCTCGTCGGCGATGCTGGCGCAGACCACGACCGCGCGGGCGTATCCGACGACCGCGGGCGTCTTCTACGCGGTCGTACCATGCGACATCGACGGCCCGGAGACCGAGGGCGCCGCGGTCAGTTTCGTGCCGCGCGCCGGGTCGGTCGCGTATGCATTGAACCTGGGCACCCAGGTGCCGCCCAGCGGCACGACGGTTGTCTGTCACGGCGTGGGCGGTCGGTGGTGCTTCCGCTACGACTGACGCGTTGAGTCGGTCGGTATCGGCGGGTGGGCCTGGGTCGCTTCCCGCGGCCGGCGTTGGGGGGTGGACGAGCCGATGAATCAGCAACCGGGACCGATCCGCGTGCTCCGCGACCGCCAGGCGGCCTTCTTTGGGCAGATCGACCGCGCGGACCGCCAGGTGCCGGTCGCGTCGGCCCGCCGGCTGGTGTCGATCTACGACGGCGGGGCGATGCCGAGCCAGCCGAACCGGGTCTTCCTGTCCCATCCCGCCGAGCTCGACGGCTCCGAAAGCGAGGGCTCGTCCGCCTCGGCGGATGTGAACACCTCCGCGACGATCCCGGTCCTGGTGCTCCAGGGTGTGCCGCAGGTGGGCGACCTGCTCGTCGCCACGGCGGTCGGCGGCCGGTGGGTGGCCGAGCGGCCCGCGGTCGACGGCACGACCATCTGCGTCATCGCGTGCTATCCCGCCGTCTCGGTCTACGGGGCCGTCGTCACCCTCCTCAACGGCACGACCACCGTCGCGTCGGGGACCACGGGCTCGACCGGCTGCATCAAGTTCCCCATCGCGGGCACGTACATCGTCCAGGTCCAGATCAACGGCACGCTTGTCTACAGCTCCAGCCGGACTCTCGCGCCGGGCGGCACGACCACCATCGCCGTCTCGGGCACCAGCGGGCTGGTCTGCTGCGGCGGCTACGCCATCCCGCAGCAACTCACGCTCACCGACGCCGCCGGGACGCTCCAGTTCAATTACTACCCGAATTACTACTATCCGATCTGGTACGGGGGGCATTCGGTCAACCTGCTGTCCTGCTCGGTCACGACGCCGAACAACGTCTGCGTCGCCGCGGCCCCGAGCCAGGGCCCGGTGCGCGTCTGCTACCAGATGACCTGCATCGCCGGGACCCAGCCCGTGTTCTCGATCCAGCGCTCCTGGAGCTGGGTCTATCAGCAGGGCACCTTGAACGCGATCTGGTACCAGGACTCCACCGGGTTTCTGCTCGGCCAGCCCTGTGCCACGTCGCCGCCGGCCCCCTGCGGAAACCCCCACACGGACACCTCGAGCTTCAGCGCCAATCCGTCGTCCACGAGTCCGTTCACGCTCTCGGGCAACCCGGTCGCCGCAGCCGGCAACGCGACGGCCGATCCGGTCGCCGGCTCGATCGTCATCAGCGCCTGAGTCCTCGCAGCCGGCGTGTGCTCGATCCCTCCATCCGGGCTCCAGGAACTCCCTAACCCCATGGCTTCCGACCTCAATCGATCCTCGTCCCACGACCCCGGCCGGCACCACTGCTCTGAGTGCCCCTGCCCGGAGACCTGTCTGCGCTGGCCGGTCTTCTGCGCCTGGGCCGCTGAGGAGCCGCCCGACCAGATCCGCATTCGTCACATTCGCATTCGGTCCGCCATGGGCCCGTTGCCGGCCACGACATCGCCTCCGCACGGCGCCGTCACATCCCTGGCCGTTGCGTCCGCCCGGCCCGAAGTCGCCCGCTCGCTGGCCCTGCTGGAGGCCATGAAGGCGTGTCCATTTCGCGCCGTCGCATCGAGCTGCGGATGCTCGGGCGCCCGCTGCGCCCTGCGTGCCGGTGCCCCCGTTTCCCATCCCGATTGCTTCGACTGCGTCGGGCGGTATGGCGGCGGCTAATTGGATATACGCAACGAGGAAAGCGAGGCGTGGGGATGGCGTGGGGCGGGCATTGCCGACCGGTGCTGGCCTCGACCGGTGGGCAATGCCTACCCTGCTCTCCCCCTCCGACGACCGATTGAGCAGGCACGTGTTTGCGGGGTATTTCCGGCCTTCTGCGGGGCCCCAGACGGTTTTTTTTCGGGAAAGTGTTGCATAAGCGAAAATTTGCGCAAAAGCCGCCCTCGCTTTGTTGATGATTTGGTTGTACGGCACTGTGGGAGGGAGTGGGGCGAAGAAGAGAGGGTCTGGATCACGACCTCCCCGAGCCTGGTGGTTGTGGGAGATGAGCATCGATCGACCTTTTTCGATTGGAGGACCGCGTCATGCGTAGGCAGATGGTGTTCGATCACACGGGTTGCCTTGAGATGCTGGACCTGCGGCTGAGCCTGAGCCTTTCCGGTGTGTCGGCCGGCCTGCTGGCGCCGACCTACAGCTCGGTCGCGTGCACCGACGATCCGATCCCGACCCCGGAGTCGTCGCCGGGCACGTTGCCGACGGATCCGACCACGCCGACGACGACGCCGACGTCGGGTCCGGCGGGGCCGGGCACCTCCTGAGGCGGATGCGGCGTCGGCCGTCTCGCGAGGTCCGTGGCCTTCGGATCGGTAAGGACGGAGCGATCTCCGCCTTGCCAGGAGCCCACACTCTCGAGCGACGACGGGAACCGCCACATCTCCGGGGCTGATGCCGGCCCCGAGAGTCGTTCAGAGGATGGGACTTCGTCCGGCCCGATCGGGCCGCAGTCCCTCCGCCGAGTCGTATGAACCGCGGCCTGGCCGATCGGTGCGCCGACCCTGCGCGGCTTGCCGATCGGCTCGGGATCCCGCGGCCTGGTCCCTCGCGGCCGGCGCGTCCGCCCCGGCCGGCGAGGCGGCGGGCCGCCGGGCCCGCAAGAACCCCATGTCGCCGCGCCGATCTACTGAACCGAAAACGACTTACACCGAGCGTCATCATGCCCACCTACCTGATCCGACACCGCTGGACTGGGCGCGAGCTCGCCGTCATCGAGGCCCCGACGACTGCCCGGGCCCTGGAGTGGGCCGTCCGCTGCGGCATGAGCCTGATCGACGCCGACCTCGCCGGGGTGTCCGTACGCGGCGCCTTCCTGGCCGCGGCCGACCTCCGCGCCGCCGGGCTCGCCGACGCCGACCTGGCCGGCTGTTATCTCCGGCGGGCCGATCTCCGCGGCGCCGATCTCCGCGGCGCCCGGCTGGCCCATGCGTTCCTCGGCGCGGCCGATCTTCGCCGCACCGACCTCCGCGAGGCCGACCTGTCCCGTACCGACCTCCGTGGCGCTAATCTCGTCGGCGCCGACCTCCGCGGCGCGATCCTCACCGGCGCCCGGCTCTCCGAGGCCCTGTGCGACTGGCGATGGAGCGCACTGCCCGCCGAGCTGCTCCGCCAGCAACCCGACCCGTCCATCGACGGCCATCGCCTCGTCGTCGATCTCGCCTTCCACGACGACCCCGCCCCCTGGAGCTGGATCCGGCTGATCACCGACCGGGGCCCGGTGACCGAGTGGGCCCTGGGCGTCCTGGCCGCCTCGGTCCGCGACGGCGACAACGCCCCCGAGCTCCTGCAATGCCTGACCGCCGACGCCGCGAGCCCCTCGCCGGCAGATCCCCAGCCCGAGCCGAGGATGCTCTGGACCCGCAGGTCCTGATCGTACCGGCCCGACCTCGCTGATCGATCAATCGCCCGCGTTCGCGCCCCCCCCGTCCGCGCCTCCAGGACCCACTCCGGAGCCCGAGCCCATGACGACCACGACCCCCGACACGCCGCGATCCGCACGCCCTTCGCGAGCCGGCGACCCGGCAGCCGATGGTGACCCGGGTCTCCCATCGGCTCGACCCGCCCCGCCCCGTGCGCCCTCGCCGCCGGCGGCGCCTCGCCGCCACCGCCCGACGGACGGCTCCTCGGCCCGAGCGCTGGCCATGCTGACGCGAAGGCCGGTGTTCGCGGCCGCTCTTCCGCAGCTCCACCTGGGCGGCCGGGCAGCCGACGGCTCGATCGTGGTGGACGATCGCGCCGCCGAGCGCCGCGTCCGCGTCTACACTCCCAGGCTCAACTCCCAGTTCCGGGCCGGCTATCGCGCCGGACTCTGGTACCTGCGGACGCCCGGCGATGTCGAGCCCTCGCCCAGGAGTCCCGGATACCCCACGCGGACCGCCGCCCTCGACAGCCTCCGCTCCGTCCCGCGCGGTCGGACGAGTCCGTCCACCCGCGGTGGCGCCCCTGGCCGCGTCCTCTGGTCCTGACGCTTCGCCTCGCGTCGCGTCGCGTCGCGCCCGTCTGCCCGGTCTCCCGCGTCTCGCTCCGGTCGCCTCTCGCGTCGAAGGAAGGAGATTCGATCATGTCCGCAATCGCCGCCGTTCAGTCCCTCAGCTCCGCCGGACGGACCCCCGATCTCGACGCAGAGGCCGCCAACGACCGCTGGGAGCCCATGCTCTCGGTCGAGGAGGAGCACGAGCTGGCCGCGCGGATCAGGCTCGGAGACCAGGACGCCCGCCGCCGCCTCATCCTGGCCAACCTGCGCCTGGTGGCGCTGCTCGCCCGTCGCTATCGCGCCAGGAACCTCTCGCTCGACGACCTGGTCCAGGAAGGCACCCTCGGCCTCATGCGGGCCAGCGAGGACTTCGACCCCAAGCTCCACGGCTGCCGTTTCTTCACCTATGCCGAGATCTGGATCAAGGCCTTCATGCACCGGACCGTCGTCGCCAACGGCTCGATGATCCGCGTTCCGTTGCACGTCCACCGTCGCCTCGAGCGGGCCCGGCGGGACGCCGCCTCGCCCGCCGGGGCCGGACCGGTCCCGCCCGGGCAGCCCGGCTGCGGCGCGACGCCCGAACCGTTCGTCGAGCGGGAAGCGGAAGGCATCCCGCTGGCCGAGGTGGTCGACCGGACGCCCCCGCCCGACGAGCTCGCGGACGGCCAGGAGCGGCGGCTCCTGCTGGAGGCCGCCCTGCGCCGCCTCAGCCCGGTCGAGGCCTGGGTCCTCCGTGAACGCTTCGGCCTGGAACGGCTCGCTTCGGAGCGCTGGCTCCTCACCCGCCGCAAGGGCAAGGGCAAGGGCGCAGCATCCCCGGACGAGCCTGGCCCCGACCCGGCGCGAACCGACGGCCGCATGGGCCCGCGCCGCTCGTACTTCCACCGAAGCTACCAGGACATCGAGCGCGATTGCGGGCTCACCCGGCGCCGTGTCCGCCAGGTCGAGGCGGCCGCACTCGAGAAGCTGCGGGACGTCCTCGGCTCCCGACTCGACCGGCTCCATCCGTGACCCTCGGTCGTCGCCGGTGCGGCGTGGCCGACACCGGACAGCCGGGGCCGGCTCAGCGGATACGGAACGACCCGCCGCCCCGCGGATGACTGGACCCGACGATCGGCGAGACGGCCATCGCTGTCGCTGACCGCGCCAGCGAGTTGGGCGTGAGCACCGACGGTGTCAGCGTGCTCGACGTGAAATTCCCGTCGCCTCCGTAGGACAGGAACAGCGCCTTCTTCAGGACCTGGTTCGGCTTGAGCGTGATGCTCGCCACGCCGCCGGCCAGCGGCATCTGGGCGATCGTCCGGTATACGAACTTCTTCCGCTTCTTCACCCGCAGCTCCAGGGCGACGTTCCCCGTCGGCGTGCCGCCACCAGGCCCGACCGGTTCGACCTGGGCGTCCAGGGTGACCGAGATCACCTTTCGCTTCTTCCTGACCGCCTGGGTCGTCAGGACGACCTGCGTGGCGTCCTGCGCCACTGACTCCGATGCCGGGCGCGAAGTCGCGCCCTGGACGCCGCCTCCGCCGCTGTACGAAGCCGTCAGCGAGTGGCCTCCGATGCCCAGGTTCGTCAACGTCAGTCGTGCCGTGCCCGTCCCATCGAGCGGCGCGCTACCGACAGGTATGGAGCCGTCCAGGAACGTGACGGTGCCTCCCGGCACGCCGCCGGGCGAGCTGACGGTCGCCACGAGTGTGACCGCCTGGCCGTAGACCGACGAACCGGTCGAGACGCCGAGCGAGACCGACGACCCGGCGGACTGGATCGCGAAGACCACCGGGGACGATGTCGCCGCGGTGTAGTCGGCGCTGCCGGCGAAGCGGGCCACGGCCGTATAGGTGCCGGCCTGCACGGGCGCCCCGGCCATCGGCGTCTGGCCGGCGAGCTGCGCAAGGGTCGAAAATGCGCCCGAGTAGTAGCTCACGACCGGGCTCACGCCCTCGAGGCTCGGCCCGGCGGTCCCGCCCGGCGGTGCGACCGTCGCGCCGGCCGCGAAGGCTCCGCCGTTGAACGTGCCGCCGGCATCGGAGACGCCAACCGTGGGCGTAAGCGGCGTCAGCGTGAGCGTCCCGGTGGAGGCCGCCGAATGGATCGTCGCGTCGCCAGCATACGAGTAACTCACCGTGTACGGTGAGCCGGCCGCCGTCAGGCCCGACGTGGCGAATGGGATCGAGAACGCGCCGTTGGCGCCGATCGTCGCCGACTGCTGATGACCGCCGACGGCGATCACCACGCTCTCGCCCTGCGGCGGATACTGCGTGCCGTCGGACAGTGTTCCGCCAAGCGTGACCGTTGGCGTGCCATAGGCAACGGTCGGGCTCGAAAGGCCGCTGAACGCGAGAGCGATATCGTTGCTCAGGCTGAAGGTCGCCGGCGCCGCGGCCCCGGCGGTCGTGGCCGTCACGGTATATGATCCGTTGGTCGCGTTCGCCGTCGCCCCGACCTGGACGGCCCCGCTGGCCCCGATGGTGGCGCTGGCGGCTGACAGGCTCGCCGAGGCTCCCCCGGTCGCCGGGTTAACGGTGAAACTCACCAACCCGCCGGCAACCGGCTCGAGCGGGTTGTTGGCGGTGACCGTCAGCGCCAGCGGGTTGAAGGCCGTCCCGGGCGGGACGACCTGAGGCGTGCTGCCCGCGGCGGGCGTCAGCGTGAAGCCCTGGCTCTGGAACGCGCCGATGTCCGGAGATGAGGGGATCGGCTCGCCCCGCTGGTCGGCGGTCAGCCCGTTGATCGCGGTTCCCATCGCCAGCGCGGGACTCCCCGGCAATAGCGGGATCGTCTGCGTCGATCCGCCGTAATTGCCCAGCGTCCCCAGGCCCGGGTTGGCGACGCCTACCTGGTTCCCCTGTGTGCCGTTGGTCAGCCCGCCCGAGCCCCCGGTGCCGATCAGGTTGTTCGACCCGGCCGCCGTGCCGATGTGCTGGCCGATGTCGCTGGCGGACCCGCCCGAGGCCGTGTTGCCCGCCACGATACTGTCGGTCAGCGTCGCCGCGCCCCTGTACAAATAGAGGCCGCCGCTGGACGGGGCCGAGTTCCCGCTGATCGTGCAGGCCGAGAGCGTCGTCGTGCCCCACATCCAGCCGGCGCCGCCGACGTTGGCCGTGTTGCCGCTGATCGTGCAATTGGTGAGGTTCACCGTGCTCTGGTTATTGTTCACGCCACCGCCGTCCATGGCGGAGTTGCCGCTGATCGTGCAACCGATGAGCGTCGTCGTGGTGCCGTAGCTGATCAGGCCGCCGCCGGCGTTCCGGGCGGAGTTCCCGCTGATCGTGCAATCCGTCAGCGTGGCTCCGTTATCGTCCTCGATCCCGCCTCCCTGCGCCGCCGAGTTGCCGGTCACCGTGCAGTCGGTGAGCTGGAGCGTGCCCCGGTTGTAGATCCCTCCGCCATTGGCGGTGGACATGCCGCCTGTGATCGTCAGCCCCGAGATGGACGCGCTGACGCCGAAGTCTACCTGGAACACCCTGCTGGCCTTGTTCCCGTTGATCGTCACACCCGCCGAGGGACCGATGATCGTCATCGGCGCGGCGGCGTCGCTCAGCTCGAGTTGACCCCCCGTCAGCGTGATCGTCTGCGCCGTCGCGAACGTCGTCGCGTCGAAAACGATCTCGCTACTGCCCGGGGTCGTCACCTTGTCGGCCTGGTTGATGCAGAAACGCAGGTCGCCCGCGTTTTTGCTCCCCGTGCCCGCGTCGCCCAGGCTGTCCACGGTGAAGACGGTCGTGAGCAACTCCCGGCGCTCCAGGGCATCGAACGTGCGTGGGCGGGCGCGTCGTCGCCGGCTCGCCCGAATGGTGTCGCGGCGGGCGGCCAGGCGGAACGATTCCACCCCGAAGCGGCGGGTGCCAGTCATCGAGACTCTCCTGCATGAGGGGCCGACCTCGGCCGCCTGAAACCTCGTCGTGCGATCGAACCAGGGCGGGCCGCCTCCCCGGCGATGTCGCCGCCGGAGTCGTCCACTCGCTTGCCGCCCTCCAACACATCTGCGTCCGTTCCATCTTACACTCGAAAACCCGGCCCGGCATCCGGCGGAACCGTCCCAGCCCCCGATCTCCATCGGCGGGCCGACTGTGTGCATCGTAGCATTGATAGTAGATGCTATTCGTAGCGGCGGCCTGATTCAACCCTGAAATCCGAGATCAACATCACGCCTTCCGGGTTCGAGTCGATCGGCCAATAACCTCATCGCGCGAAAGGCGCCGTGTTGACCCAAATCAACATCGGTTCCTGGGGCACTCGATTCGCTAAAGATACGCCTATCTACCCCGAGAAGATGGGGCTCGAGGGCAGGCCTGGCCTGCCCAGCCGCGATGGGGAAGCTGGGATGCCAGGACAGTTTTTTTCCGTCTATCGATCCAACGTTTCACCGATTCCGGCCATCGCGAGCAATGTCAGCGTCGATTATCAAAAGTTGTCGTAGAAGCTCGAAACAGTTCTTAGTGAGTCGATGGCGAATATTGATCTCTCCTGGAGATCGATTGGTAGTTCGGCGTTCGATTGAGTGTGTTATGAGGTCAGAATTAAGTTGGGATTGGGTCCGTGGGGTTGAAATTGGTTGGCGATTTGTTACCGCTTTGCAATGGGCAGGCTCACTAATTAGACGATGAAGTCGACCGGGACTCCGGCTGTCTCCAGGCGGGAATCTCGCCCGGATCCGTGCGTGCGGCGGCCGAAATTATGCCATGCGGCCCCGACTTCATGATGGCGACGCACGCATGGCGGCGGCGAGGGTGTCCTCTTTTTTCAACAGCATTCATCGCCGATCGCCGCGCGGATGTTGATTCCCGTGAAAATAGGTCTTTTTTAATTGAAGTGCCCGGTTGGTTTCGGTACTAATCTCTAGGACACTGTCCAGGATGGCCGAACGCGCGAGCCTTCGGCCCTGGTCTGAGCCCTCGAGCGATGATCTTCCCCAGCGAGTGAGGAAACGGCTTCGAGGGCGGTTCTTTTCCGTGCGACGAGGTACTCTCCCGGCCGTCGCTGAGGATTCGGCCTCTCGTATCCGGACGATCGACTCGCCGCGACCCGGCGGCCCGAGACCGATCGCCAGGCGATACGGCCCGTTAGCAACCGAAGGGCGTCGGTTTCCCGTGCCGTTGAACGCTCCATGGACGCCTGCCCAGCGTCTCGTTGTCAATCGTCGCGGACATCCCCACCCGCTACTTCGCTCGATCCATCAGGAGTCGGTGATTTTCCAGGGTTTTCCGCGGCACTTCCTCTCACCGCCCGGTCCGGTCGATCGCGGGGTTTACGCGGTCGCTCCGACGAGGCTCGTGGGGCCGCCGGATCGACGCGATCCGGTGGGAGCGTCCGGCCCCGGCGAGACGTCGGGCTGGAAGTGGAACGAAACTCGGGTCGCCCAGTGGTCGGGTCGAATTTCAAGCCGATTCGACTTCTCGGCCGGGCGTCTCACGACGGGATCGAATCCTTCTCGGTTTCGATCTCCACGCCTGCAATCTCGAAACTCTCTCGGAGGTACTCAATGTTCAAGCGATCGTCGATCCTGATCGCCGCCTTTGCTCTCCTCGCCAGCCTGGCGTTCACGACGCCGAGCCATGCGGCAAACCAGTTTATCCTCAACAGCGAGACCCTTTCCAACACGGTGTCGTGGTCGCCGAGCGCTGATGGGAGCTTCACGGCCAGTGTGCCGTTGAACCTCCCGGTGACGTACACGGTTCCCCCCAACCCGGGCATGCCCTACGTCAACATCGGCCACTATACGGCCACCGCGACGACCACCGCCCCCGTCACATTCACGGGTGATCTCACCTATACCCTGAATCTCACCTACGGGGGCCATGCGGGGACCCTGACGATCGACGTGAACTTCAACGGGTTCATGAGCAACAGCTCCAGCCTTGTCGGGATAAACTACGCCAAGATAACGGGTGCCACGGGGAGCGGCACCAATTTCAGCCTGGAGTCCTACGGCACCTCGACCAGGACCGGAGCTCCCAGCACGAACAACATCCTCGTGGGCCTGGCCGTCCCCGAGCCGGCCTCGATGTCGCTGCTCGGCATCGGCGTGGCGGGCCTGCTGTCGTTCCGCCGGATCTTCCGGCGGAAGGCCGCCGTCTGATCGAGGCCGTCGGTCGCGTCGGTCGTCCTCGACCGCCGGGCCTGGCTCCTGGATCTCGGCGTCATCCGGCGAACGCGGCGGTCCTCGTCGCCGTTCGCCTCCCCGATAACACACCCGGTTTCCACCGGCGACGCCGCCGGGATGAGTTGAACCTGGAAGAGGACGGCAGCAGCGGTTACTCTGGCGTGACCGCTGCTGCCGTTTTCCTTTTTCGAAGTCCCGCCGATTCAGGAGCCGGATCGGGTCGGAATCCGCCCTCCGACGCCCACGGCCGCCACCGATATGAATCACGACACGCAGCCTGTGCCGACTTCCGGATCTCCATCCTTGTCATCGCCATCGTCACCGCCTCCGTTGCCGGCCGGGGGCCAGCCGCCCCCCTTGCCGCCGCCGCGCCTGGCCTCGATCGACGCCTATCGCGGGCTCGTCATGTTCCTCATGATGGCCGAGGTCCTGCGCACCTGCGACGTCGCCGAGTCGCTCCGCAAACTCGCCCAGAAGACACCCGACGTGCGTTCGGCCGCCGTCGAGTTCTGGGCCTTGTTATGCCATCACCAGTCCCACGCGTCGTGGATCGGTTGTTCGCTGCATGACCTGATCCAGCCCTCGTTCTCGTTCCTGGTCGGCGTGGCCTTGCCGTTCTCGATCGCCGCGAGGATGGCGCGCGGCCAGTCGCGGGCCCGGATGACGGCCCACGCGTTCTGGCGGGCTCTGCTCCTCGTGGCCCTGGGCGTCTTCCTCCGCTCGCGGCATGCCTCCCAGACCATCTTCACCTTCGAGGACACCCTCAGCCAGATCGGTCTGGGCTACCCGTTCCTGTTCGTCCTGGGATTCTTCTCCGTGCGGGTGCAGTGGATCGCGCTGGCGGTGATCCTGCTGGGCGACTGGGCGGCGTTCGCGCTCTATCCGGCGCCGGGCCCGAACTTCTCCTTCCAGGACGTCGGCGTCCCGCCGAGCTGGCCGCATCTAGCGGGCTTCGCCGCGCACTGGGACAAGAACTCCAACCTCGCCTGGGCCTTCGACACGTGGTTCGTCAACCTGTTTCCCCGCCAGGCACCTTTCACTCACAACGGCGGCGGGTACGCGACCCTCAGCTTCATCCCGACCCTGGGCACGATGATCCTCGGCCTCCTGGCCGGCGGTGTGCTGCGCCGTCCGGGCCCGGGCTGGCGGAAGCTCCTCGGGTTCATCGCGGTCGGCGTAATCGGCCTGGCGGCCGGCTGGGGGCTGGGCACGCTGGGCGTCTGCCCGGTGGTCAAGCGGATCTGGACCCCGAGCTGGGTGTTGTTCAGCGGCGGCTGGTGCTTCCTGTTCCTGGCGGGTTTTTATGCGATCATCGATCTCGTGGGCCTGCGCTCCTGGGCCTTCCCGCTGCGGGTCATCGGCATGAACTCGATCGCCGCGTATTGCATGAACGCCCTGTTCGAGGATTTCATCAAGAAAAACCTGTATACTCACCTCGGCCATCGTCCGTTCCGGGTCCTGGGCAATCCCTACGAGCCGTTCCTGCACGGCGTGGCCGCGCTCCTGGTGCTCTGGCTGATCCTGTTCTGGATGTATCGGCGTAAGATCTACCTGAAGATTTGAAAGGCGGGGGTCGATCGGGACGAAGACCCATCCATTCCCGAGGTCATTCGCATTCGTCTGAGGAGCCTACGATGGAGACGGAGACGATGGCGAAGGTCCTGGTGACCGCGAAAATCGAGAATCTCGGGGACCTGTACAAGGCGAAGTTGGGGCTGCTGCCTGACGATGAGGTGCGCCGCATCGAGATCTCCGATGCCCTGGTGGACACCGGCGCCACGACGCTGTTGCTTCCCAGGCGAATCGTCGCCGCCCTTGGACTGGAGTCCACCAGCACGCGCCATTCGCGCGGGCTCGGCGGCGAGTTCCTCCTGCCGATGTACGGCCCAGTGAGGCTAACGATTCAGGGCCGCCATTGCCCCGTGGACGTCGGCGAGATCGACGACGAGTATCCGGTCCTCGTCGGCCAGATTCCTCTCGAGGCGCTGGACTGGGTCGTCGACACCAAGGGCCGGCGCTTGATCGGTAATCCGGACCATCACGGCGAATGGGGTCTCGACGTGTTCTGAATCAGTTCGCGACGTTCGGATGAGCCGAGGCATCCGTCATGAGACGCATCTTCCTCCGGTCGAGTCTGTGTGGACTCTTGTGGCTGATCGTGCTGGCATGTTCGGCGTCTGCCCGAGCCCAGACCACGGGCCACGCGCGGCCGATCCGCCTCGACGCGACCCGCGACACCTGGGTCTCCGAGGTCGGCCGCGAGGCCGACGGCAACAACGGCGCCGCCTCGCGATTGAAGCTCAAGAGCATCCAGGAGATGACCCTCCTCGACATCGACGCCGACGCCGCCCGCGCGGCGCTGCGGGGCCGGACGATCCGGTCGGCGACCCTCCACCTGCGCAAGGCCGGCGATGATCGCCTCTGGCGAGTGACCGTCAGCGGCGTCGGGGCCGAGTGGTTCGAGGGCAAGGGGACGAATTACGCCGTCGAGCCGGGCGGTGCGACGTTCCACCGCCGCCGGCATCCCGACCTTCCCTGGTCCATCGAGGGCGGCGACCTCTGTCATGTCGTCCTGGGCAACGGCGGCACGTCCTGGCAGATGGCCGACGCCTCGACGCCCGACCAGGACGGCTGGCAGGTCGTTTCCGTCGACCCGAAGGTCGTCGCCGCACGCCTCGCCGGCCTGAGTCACGGCTTCCTCGTGTTCGACGATACCGGCTCGGAGTGGACTCGCCGCGGCGAGTCGTTCGACTTCCGGCTGTTCCCCAACCGGTTCGTCTTCAGCCGCGACCAGAACCGCGCGAGCGCGCCGTATTTCGAGCTCGAGCCCGGCCCCGAGGACCGTCGTCCGCCGTCCGCGCCGAGTGGCCTGTACGTTGATCCGCGCACCGCGCAAATGCCTCCCGGCGAGGCCCGGGTCGGGTGGGTCACGCCCCGCGACGCCGGCCCGGCCGGCACGCTCGGCTTCCTCGCCGAGCTGGGCGGCCGTCCCCTGCCCCGCGAGCTGATCCCGATGGCCGGCGCTCCCGGAGCGCGAGTCCAGATGGCACTCTACGGGCTGAACCTGGCCCCCGGCTCGACGGCCAGGCTCGCCATCCGCGCCGTCGACGCGGCCGGCAACGTCGGTCCGGCGGCGACACTCGACTTCCGCGTTTCGGGCCATCGCCCCGCGCCGCTGCCCGCACCGAAGGTTGCCGGATCCCGGCCAGGTTCCTCGACGACCGCCGCCCTGCCGCGCGTCGGGCCGGTCGAGGTCGTCGTGGTCGACGAGCTGGACAAGGTCCACCCCGACACGGGCGCCTTCATCCCGGCCCAGCCAGACGGCTACCTCGCCGCCAATCACCTCTGGAGCGCCGCCGATCGTCGCATCACCCTGCACGCGGCGCGGAACGAGTTCGTCGCCTTCCAGGTATTGCTGCGCGGGGGGACGGCCCGGGACCGCGATCGCATCGTCCCCGAGCTGACCTTCGACGCCCCGCCCGGCGCCGGCCGGCCGCCGTCGGTCGAGCTTGGCCGTTACCACCCCGTGCCCTCGAAGAGCGGCCCGCTGCCCGACCCGATCGTCCCGCTCGATTTCCCGGCCGCCTCGTCGGGCGGGCTGGCCACCGGTCTGCATGCCGAGGTCTATGTGCCGCACGACCTGCTCGCCGGCGAGTACCGCGGGACCCTGACCCTCCGGGCCCGCGGGTCGTCCGCGGGCGAATCGCTCCGGCTGTCCGTCGTGCTGCGCGTCTGGGACTTCACCCTGCCGGATCATCTCAGCTTCATCCCCGAGATGAACTCGTATGACCTACCCGAGAACGAACGGGATTACTATCGCCTGGCGCACCGGCACCGGACGGTGATCGACCGCCTGCCATACCACCAGAACGGCCACGTGTCCGACGGCTGCGTCCCGCGCTGGGACCCGCGCCAACGGTCGTTCGACTGGACCGCCTGGGACCGCCGCTTCGGCCCGCTGCTCGACGGCTCGGCCTTCGCCGACCTGCCTCGCAAGGGGGTTCCGGTCGACGTGTTCTATCTCGCATTGCACGAGAACTGGCCGACGCCGATGGAGGGGAACTACAACGGCAACTACTGGGCCGACCGCGCCTTTCCCGACTCCTATCGCGAGGCGTTCGTGGCGGCCTCGCGCGCGATGGCCGAGCACTTCCGCGCCCGCGGCTGGAACGAGACGCTGTTCGAGGGCTTCCTGAATAACAAGGTGGATTTCAAGCGGAACGGCTGGTCGCGGGGCTCGTCGCCGTGGCTACTCGACGAGCCGGCGAGCTTCCAGGATTACTGGGCCCTGCGCTATTATGCCCGTGCGTTCCACGAGGGGGTGAACGGGACGAAAAGTGCGCCAGGTCCTGGTCCGCGAATGGTCTTCCGCGCCGACATCTCGCGCCCGCAGTGGCGGCGCGACAGCCTCGACGGATTGCTCGATTATCATGTGGTCGGCGGTGCGGTGCGCAAATATCCGCGCATGGTATTCGACCGCAAGGCGACGCTGGGCGAGATCGTGCTGGAGTACGGCTCGACGAACCCGGTGGAGGGTTCGAACCTCCAGCCGGTGGGCTGGTGCCTGGACGCCTGGTCGATGGGGACGGACGGGATCGTCCCGTGGCAGACGATCGGCAACGCCGACTCGTGGAAGCGCGCGGATGAATTGTCGCTGTTCTACCCGAACCCATCGGGCGCTGCGGCCGGGCATCGGTCTGCCGGAGTGATCCCGTCGGTCCGCCTGAAGGCCTATCGCCGGGGCCAGCAGGACGTGGAGTACCTGACGCTCTGGTCGCAGGTGCACAACGAGCCGCGCTGGGCGGTCGGCAGCGGGGTCCGCGCCGCGCTGAAGCTCTCGGGCGAGCGCCATGGCACCGGCCAGGCGGTCGCCGAGGACGCCGGCCGGATCGACTACGCCCGCCTCCGCCCGCAGGACCTGGCGGCGCTGAGAATGGCCCTGGGCGAATCGCTCTCGCAAGCGCGCCCGACGCCGGCGAGGAAGCTCGTCGACTTCCGCACCCCACGGCGCTTGCCGTAGATGGGCCGCCGCGGTCGTCCCTACCGGCTGGCCTGACGCAATTCCCCCTGGCACAATGGCGGTCTCAGTCGCCTGTCGTGGATGCGAGGCCGCGGTGGGACCGACGATGGCGTCAGCCTGGAATCACGACCGGGGAGACAACACGATGCAGATACCGCGAATCGGCATCCGGCCGGCGATCGTGCTGGTGACGGCGCAGGTCCTCGCGTCGACGGGCGGGCTCGGGCTCGCGACGGCCCGGGCCGACGACGATGAGTCCGTGCCGGCCATCCGGCTGAATTCGATCGGCTACCTGCCCAATCGGCCCAAGCAGGCGTCGATCGCCGCGAAGTGCGAGCGCTTCGCGGTCGTCCGCTTCCGCGATGGGGCGAAGGTGCTCGAGGCCGCCGTCGCCGGCCCGGTCGAGGACGTCGACACCCGCACGATGCTCGACACGGCGGATTTCTCGGCGCTGACCGAGCCGGGCGAGTACCGGCTGGAGGTGCCCGGCGTCGGCCGGTCGGATTCGTTCCGCATCGGCGCCGACGTCTATCGCGAGCCGTTCCTGGTCGTCACGCGGGCCATGTATCTCTGGCGGTGCGGCACGGCGGTGCGGGGCGAGTCTCGCGGCAACGTCTTCGCCCACGCCGCCTGCCACACCGAGGACGCCTGGCTTGACTTCGTGGCGGGCAAGCACGAGCACCGCGACGGCACCGGCGGCTGGCACGACGCTGGCGATTACAACAAGTACGTCGTGAACGCGGGCGTTACCGTCGGCGTGATGTTTCGCGCCTGGGAGGACTTCCAGCCAACGCTCCGCCAGGTCCGGCTGGAGATCCCCGAGTCGGGCAACGCCACCCCCGACTTCCTCGACGAGCTGCGCTGGGAGCTCGAGTGGCTGCTGAAGATGCAGGCGCCCGACGGATCGGTCTATCACAAGCTCACCACCCGGATGTTCGGCGCGTTCGTCCTGCCCGAGCTGGAGAAATCCGAGCGCTACTTCACCCCCTGGGGCAGCGCCGCGACGGCCGATCTGATGGCGATGACCGCCCAGGCCGCGCGCCATTTCCGCCCGTTCGACCCGGCCTTCGCCGATCGTTGCCTCGCTGCGGCGCGCAAGGCCCGAGCGTTCCTGGAGGCACACCCGAAGAACCACGCGGCCGACCAGAAAGGCTTCTTCACCGGCGGCTATGAGACGGGCGACGCCGACGACCGGCTCTGGGCCGCGGCCGAGTTCTGGGAGACCACGGGCGAGGCCGACGCGCTCCGCGACCTCGAGGCCCGCATCCGGGCCGTCGAGGCCCGCGTCGACGCCGATTTCGACTGGGGCGAGGTAAAGAATCTCGGCCTCTTCACCTACCTGGGCTCGAAGCGAACCGGCCGCGATCCGGCGCTGGTCGACCAGGTGAAGAAGGGCCTGATCGCTGCGGCCGACTCGATCGTCGCCGATGGCCGGGCGAAGGACAACGGCTACCGGCGGCCCCTGGGCAGCCGCTATTACTGGGGCTGCAACGGCTCGCTCGCGAGACAGGTGCTGGTCCTCCGCGCGGCGCATCGCGTCGAGCCGAAGCCGGCCTATCTCAACACCTCGCTCGACGCGCTCAACTACCTCTTCGGCCGCAACCCGTATGGACGGTCGTTCGTGACCGGTCTGGGCGCCCGGCCCCCCTTGCACCCGCACGACCGGCGCTCCGGCGGCGATGACGTGGAGCCCTGGCCCGGCTACCTGGTCGGTGGCGCGCACCCCCGCGCCACGAGCTGGAAGGACGAGCAGCCCAGCTACCAGACGAACGAGATCGCCATCAACTGGAACGCCGCCCTGATCTACGCCCTCGCCGCCGCTCAGGATGCGAAGGCCCCGTGACCGGCCGGGCCTCGCCCCGACAGTCCTCCCGCCTGGATGATTGCGGAGCGGCCCCGGAAGGCATAACCTCGACAGATCGCATTCCTTCGTCATTCAGGTAGGAGTCCCGCCTGTGAAGAACCGATCGACCTTCGTGGCCCTTGCCCTCGTCCTTGCCTTCGGCCTTGCCCTGCCGGCCCTCGCATCAGATAAGGCTCATCCCGTGCGGATGGGCAGCGGCGTCATGACGTTCGACACCGTGCCGGGCTGGGGTCTTGCACCCGACGGGAAATCCGTGATCGGGCCATGCCATGGAAGTGTCGTCGTCGACAGCGACGGCAGCATCTACACCAGCTCGCACGCCGGGGTCTTCGTCTTCTCGCCCGAAGGCAAGCTGATTCGTAGCTTCCTCGGCGATAAGTATTCCGATATCCACGACATGAAGATCCGCGACGAGGCCGACGGGGAATTCATCTACGGGGCCCGCAACGTCAGCGCCGAGGGGATCAAGTTCCATTCCCGGACCGGCGAGATCGTCCTGAAGCTCCCATTCCCGAAGGAGTCGGGCCTCGCGCTCAAGCAATTCAGCCCAACGGCGATCACCGTCGCTCCGAATGGTGACATCTTTTTGTCGGATGGTTACGCGAGCAACCACATCTTCAAGTTCGACAGGACCGGCAAGTACCTGATGCATTTCGGGAAGAAGGGAAACGGCCTCAAGGAGTTCAACACCGCGCACGGCATGACGCTCGACACGCGATACACTCCGCCCCGCCTCTTGATCTGCGATCGCAATCACCAACCGAAGGGCCGCCTGCTGCACTACAGCCTCGACGGAGAGTTCATCGGCGAGGTGGTGACCGGCCTGGGGATGCCGACCTCGGCCGTGGTCCAGGGCGACTACGTCTCCGTGCCTGACCTGCACGGGCGGCTGGTCATCCTCGACAAGACCAACACGATCGTCGCGGTCCTCGGCTACAACGCCGACCCGGCCAGGGGAGGGAACTACAACATCCCCCAGGCGGAGTGGATCGAGGGGGTTTTCAGCGGCACGCACGGCTCGTCCTGGGACCGGGACGGCAACCTGTACGTGCAGGACTGGAACGTCTCGGGCCGGATCATGAAGCTGGTGCGCGTGCCGGGGGCGGGCAAGCAGAGCCCGTGAACGGGTCGGTCGCCTGACGAAAAGGGGACTGGCTCCGGGTCTTCGAGTTGCCTGTCCCCTTCTCGTCAGGGCTTGCAATCGGCCCTTGCGGCACGCGGGTTGCTTTTCCTCCTCCCGCAGGAGAAGTCCAGCCCGGAGACCCGCGACGAGACGAGATCGGAGGGCCTGTCGATGAACGAGGGAACAACCCGCTGGGGCAGCGCTTTGCTGAGCGGACTGGCCGGCGCGACGGCCTTGACGGTCATTCACGAGTCGGCCCGCCGCATGCATCCCGACGCGCCCCGGATGGACACGCTCGGGCGGCGGTCGATCGCCCGGGGCATGGAGGCGGTCGGCCTGGAACCTCCCGACGAGGATCGGCTCCAGGCCGCGGCGCTGGCCGGCGACGTGGTGAGCAACTCGCTGTATTACTCGCTCGTCGGCCTGGGAGGACCGTCGGGCGCGCTCGCGCGAGGCGCAGCGCTGGGGGCCCTCGCGGGGCTCGGCGCGGTGGCGCTGCCTCCCCTGATGGGCCTGGGCCATCGTCCGGGTGCCCGTACGCCGCAGACCGCCGCGATGACGTTCGGCTGGTATCTTATCGGCGGAATCGCCGCCGCCATGGCTTATCGCGGCCTGGCCGGCCGCGGTCGGTGATCGAGCGATCGATCCGTCGGTGCTACGCTATGCCTGGTATTCGATCGCCGGGGAAGTGTTGGGCGGATGCGAGTCCGGCTCGACGCCGACGTCGGCGATCGCCCGTTTCTTCAGATGAGCGGCGAACGCGTCGACCCCGTGGTCGTCCCAGGCGAGCTTCCAGCCGGCCCATCTCGGCGCGATGTGCTGCAAGTAGACGAGGCCCCCCTCCGCGAACGCTGCGTTCGCCGCGACCATCTCCTCGTCGTCCACGCCGTCCGCGAACTCCTCGGGATCGATCGTCAATCCGAAGACGATCGCCTCCTTCGTGTCGAAGTCGATCAGGTAGCCTCCCTCGGCGTAGGCCCAGTCCATCAGCCCGTCCGTCGGCTCGTGTTGAGAGGCTTCCCTGGTGGCCACATCCGGGCCGTCCGCGAACGTGGCGATGCAGCCGAGCGCGGCCCACTGGCTGTAGTACGCCGATGCCCGCCCATCACGGATCATGACGAAGTTGGCGCGATGGCCTATGGGGGTATCCCTTTCCGCTATACCGGCAGGAGAGTGGTCGGGCCGTCCCGCCCGACAGGGTTCAAGTGGCGGGTATTCCTGCCCGACACCGTTTGCGCGTCGAGCAGGGTTTTTCGACCGATTTGAAGAGTGTCGGGCAAGACTGCCCGACCTACTTGAAGAGCGTCTCGGCAGACGGCCAGGTCCACTTGAGATCCTCGCGAGGCCGTCCCGCGCAGCGGCGAGGACCCGACGCAGGATGCCGGGTCCTCGCCCCTGGTGCCATCGACCGCATCTTAGAGTCTGTCCCGGAAGGGCTCCAAGCCCCCGTCAGGGGGCGATCGGACGTAGCCGGGGGGCGTCAGCCCCCCGGATCGGACCGCCGCGCCACACACCGATTCCGCGCGACGAACCCTCCCGGCCGTGACCCCGCCACGCGGGGTCACGGCCGGGAGGGTGACACC
>DAIDHB010000176.1 GCA_027452145.1 Planctomycetales bacterium | reverse complement strand
CATCGCGCCTTCCATCTCGATCGGAAAACCTTTAACCACGAATTACACGAAGGACACGAATCAAACCGTTCTCCCCATTCGTGCCCTTCGTGTCATTCGTGGTCGAGAATCCAGATCGCCGCCGGCTCGGATCGCGCTTTCTATCTGGATCGGAAATCCTCCCACCACGGATTCCACGGAGGGCACGGATCGAACCATCCCGCCCATTCGTGCCCTTCGTGTCATCCGTGGTCGAGAATCCAGATCGCGGCCGGCCCGCATCGCGCTTTCCCTCTCGATCGGAAGATCTCCCACCACGGATTGCACGGAGGGCACGGATCGAACCATCCCGCCCATTCGTGCCCTTCGTGTCATTCGTGGTCGAGAATCCAGATCGCCGCCGGCTCGGATCGCGCTTTCTATCCCGAGCGGAGAACCTCCAACCACGAATGGCACGAAGGACACGAATCGGACCGTTCTTCTCATTCGTGCCCTTCGTGTCATTCGTGGTCGAGAATCCAGATCGCCGCTGGCTCGGTGGTCCGCGTCGCTCGGACTGCCCTGGCGGGGCCGGTTTTCCCCGTTTCGAGCGCGTTGACCCCTGGAAAAATGCAAAACGAACCCAATTTCGGCCGGGTTTCGTGGTTCGTGGCGACCGCGAAGCCCGCCTCGACGCATCCGCGCGACCGCTCGCGAGGGCCGCCGATGCGTCAAATCGCCGCGATCTCCGCCGCTCGACCGCCTCCGAGGGCGTCCTTCACGGTCCCGTGCTGACCTGGTGCGCGCCGGGAGGATCGCCGTGCGGTCGGCCTCGACCGCGACATCATCGCTGAGCCCGGCCGGACTCTTACCGTGGTCCCGGCCATCGCTCGCGAGGCCTGCTCTTTCCCAATTCGGTCGGATTGAGTGATCAGGCAGTAGCAAGCCGGGCCGTTTCTCGGGCCCGGGCTGGCGTCGAACGCGTCGTTGCGCGTGCGATGACCATCCCGGGCGCGCGGGAACGGAGATCACAGCCAATGGCCGCCGGAAGCACTTACGGGTGCGGTCTCGTTCGTCCACCCTTTCGGGCGATCATCCCGCCGAGGGACTCTCGACAGCCAACCGCGCGATGATCCGCTCGACCAGCGAGGCAAGCCTGGGCGCGGCATCGCGGCCGGCGGCGAGGACCTCGTCGTGTGTGATCGGGGTCCCGGCGACGCCGGCCGCCGCGTTCGAGACCAGCGCGATGCCGAGGACTTCCATCCCGCCGTGGCGGGCGGAGATCGCCTCGGGAACCGTCGACATGCCGACCACGTCGGCCCCCAGGGTGCGCAGCATCCGGATCTCGGCGGGCGTCTCGTAGCTCGGGCCGGGCATGCAGGCATAAACGCCTTCTGCCAGGTGAATCGAGAGAGCTGCGGCCTCCTCGGCGGCGATCGCCCGCAGCCGCGGCGAGTACACCGCGGTCATGTCGGGGAACCGCGTGCCCAGCCGATCGTCGTTCGCGCCGCGGAGCGGGTTGACCCCCAGCAGGTTCAGATGATCGCTCAGGATCACAAGATCGCCGGCCGTCAGGTCGGACCGGATGCCGCCGGTGGCCGCGGTGAGGATCAGTGTCGACACCCCGAGGCGTTGCATCACGCGGACGGGCAGGGTGACCGCATCCAGGTCGTGCCCCTCGTAGTAATGGAATCGGCCCTGAAGCATCAGGACCCGCCGGCCGCCGATTCGCCCGACGATCGCGGTACCGTGATGGCCGGCCACGGTCGGCCGAGGGAAGTGCGGGATGCGGTCGTACGGAATCCTCGCGGCGTCGACCAGCCGATCCGCCAGCTCATTGAGCCCGGAGCCGAGCACGACGCCGATCCGAGGCGCTTCCGGGCACACGGTCCGGATCGTCGCGGCGGCTTCCTCCGCCTGGTCGTACAGATCATCGCCGATGGTCATCGCGACTCCTGGATGCGGACCGATGACAGGGAACGTCAGTCAGACACCGGCATGAAAGCCGGGCGCACATTCTTGCCCGACCTACTTCAAGAAACCCCTAAAAGCTCACAACAGGATCCCCGCGATGCACGCCGACAGGAAATTCGCCAGCGTGCCGGCCAGCAGGGCCCGGAGGCCCAGGCGCGCCAGGTCGTGACGGCGCTCCGGTGCGAGCGCCCCGATCCCGCCGAGCTGGATGCCGATCGAGCTGAAATTCGCGAAGCCGCACAGCGCGAAGCTGGAGATCACCACCGAGCGATCCATCAGCGACTTCTCGACGATCATCTTGCCCATCTCCTGGAACGCGATCATCTCGTTAAGCACCGTGCGGGTGCCGAGCAGCATGCCGACGCCCTGGATGTCGCGCCAGGGCACGCCCAGCATGTAGGCCACCGGCGCCATGACCAGGCCGAGCAGCGTCTGGAGGCTCGTCCCGGCCAGGCCCAATCCCAGGTTCACGAGCGTGACCAGCCCGATGAAGGCGATCAGCATCGCGGCGATATTGAGCGCCAGGTGCAGCCCGTCCCGCGTGCCGCGAGCGGCGGCGTCCAGCACGTTCGAGTCGGTCGACGCCTCGGCGGCATTCACCTGACCCATGGTCTCGGGCTTCTCGGTCTCGGGCACCAGCATCTTCGAGATCAGGATGCTGCCGGGCGCCGTCATGATCACGGCGGTGAGGATATGTTCGATCTTCACCCCCGCATTCGTGTAGGCGAGGACCACGCCGCCGGAGACGTGGGCCATGCCCGACGTCATCACGGTGAGCAGCTCGGAGCGCGTCAGCCGGGGCAGGAATGGACGAATGGTGAGAGGGGCCTCGGTCTGGCCGAGGAACAGCGACGCCCCGACGTTCAGCGACTCGGCGCCGCTGGTGCCCATCAGCTTCGCCATGACGAACGCGAAGCCCCGTACGATCCACTGCATGATGCCCAGGTGATAGAGCACCGCGAACAGCGCCGAGACGAAGATCACCGTGGGCAGAACGCGGAACGCGAAGACGAAGCCGGCCGGCCCCTTGTCGCTCGTCAGCGCGTCGCCGAAGAGGAACCTCGACCCGTCCATCGCCGAGCCGAGCACCGCGTTCACGCCGTTGCCAGCCTGCTCGAGCAACCTGATGCCGGCCGGCAGCCGCAGTGCCAGAAGGGCGAAGGCCCACTGCAAACCGAGCCCCCAGAAGATCACCCGGCGCGAGATCGCGCGGCTGTTCTCGGACAGGAACACGGCCACGCCCAGGATCGCCAGCATGCCCAGCGCCGAGCGCACCCGGTCGGCGGCGTCTTCCAGATCCAGCCATTCGGGCGTGCTGAAGCGAAAGGTGAACCATCCGCCGATCGAGATCTCATAACCGCGGCGGATCTCGATCGGGCCGCGAATCACGGCGGATTCGGGTTCCGACTCGGAATCGATCGTCGGATCCGGGGCAGGGGGGATCTTCCGGGATTCAGTGGGAGGGCGAATCTCCTGCCGAGCCGGGAGAACCGGCTTGCCGGGAGGCTCGCCTTCCCGATCAGGACCCTTCTGGGGCGGGCTCTTCCCGGATGACGCCTCGGCGGGGGCTTGCTTCGCCTTCCGAACCTCGGCCTGCGGCGTTGCGGCTGCCATCGCGATCGCGCCGGCACCGACGATCGAGGCCAGGAAGAACAGCCAGAGCGTTTTCCTCATGCGACCATCCTTCGGTTCACGTCAACTCACGTCATGACTCGATGGCCTCGCGACGGGCGCCTGCCGCGGTCCGGGCCCGGCGGCGATCCGCTCGAGGATCAGCGGCCGGGCCGGGGCCGGCGCGTCCGAGATGGCATACGCATCGCGGATGATCGCGGTCGCCTCGGCGAGCCGCGCCTCGTCGTTGACCAGCAAGGTGCACAGCGGCTCGCCCCGGACGACGCGATCGCCCTCTTTCCTGTGGAGGAGCACGCCGACGGCGTGATCGATCCGGCTGTCCATCCGCGCCCGGCCGGCGCCGAGCAGCATCGTCGCGTGGCCGACGGGCCGGGCCGCCAGCGATCGCACGAACCCGTCGCGCGGGCTCTCGATGTCCACGCGCGTCCGCGGCGACGGGAGCCGGTCCAGATCGTCCACGACGCGAGGGTCGCCCCCCTGGGCCTCGATCAGCCGGGCGAAGGCCGCCAGCGCGGTGCCATCGGCGATCGTCCGACGGCAGACGGCGCGGGCCTCATCGAGCGAGCCCGCGACCCCGCCGAGCACGACCATCTCGGCGGCCAGCTCGACGGACAGGTCCACCAGGTCCTCGGGGCCCTCGCCGCGCAGGCATTCGATGCTCTCGGCGATCTCGACCGCGTTTCCGGCGGCGCGACCGAGGGGCTGGTCCATCCGCGTGATCAGGGCGACGATTGCCTTGCCCAGCCCGGCGCCGATCTCGCACATGGCCGTCGCCAGCGCGCGAGAGTCGTCCAGCCGCTCCATGAAGGCCCCGTTGCCCGTCTTGACGTCGAGCACCAGCCCGTCGATCCCCTCGGCCAGCTTCTTGGACATGATGGACGCGGCGATCAGCGGGATCGATTCGACCGTCGCCGTCGCATCTCGCATCGCATAAAGGTACTTATCCGCCGGCGCGATCTCGGCGGTCTGGCCGATCATCACCAGGTTGCACCGGGCGAGGACCTCGCGGTACCGGGCCAGGTCGAGGTCGACGCGGAATCCGGGAATCGACTCCAGCTTGTCGAGCGTGCCGCCGGTGTGGCCCAGCCCCCGGCCCGAGACCATCGGCACGGGCACACCCGCCGCCGCCGCGATCGGGGCGAGGATGATCGAGGTCTTGTCGCCCACCCCGCCCGTGCTGTGCTTGTCGACCTTCACGCCCGCGATGCTCGACAGGTCGACGATCGTCCCGGATCGGATCATCGCGTCCGTCAGCGCGGCGGTTTCCGAGGCGTCCATCCCGCGCCAGACGATCGCCATCAGGAGCGCCGACCACTGGTAATCGGCCACCTCGCCGCTGGCGATACCGGCGACCATCGCGGCGATCTCGGCCGGCTCGAGGGCGTGGCCGTTCCGCTTCTTGCGGATGATGTCGACGGCCCTCATGATCGGGCGCTCCCGATCCCGGAGCCAGCCGCCGAGCCGCCGGCCTCGGCCGCGGCATGGCCCCCGGTAACGAGCCCGCCCGCGCCGTGAGCGCCTCCCGTGGCGAATTGCCGGTCGCCGGCGTCGCCGAGCCCCGGATAGATGAACCCGACCTCGGTCAGCCGCTCGTCCACCGCGCCGACGTGGATCGCGACATCCGGCATGGCCCGCTCCACGCACGCGATCCCCTCGGGCGCGGCAATCAGCGAGATGAGCTTGAGCCTCGCGACCCCGGCGGACTTCAGGATCTCGCAGGCCCGCACCGCCGACCCGCCGGTGGCCAGCATCGGGTCGACCAGCATGGCGACGGTGACCCGCGGCCGCGCCGGGAACCTGTTGTAGTACTCGGTCGGGCGCAGCGTGGCCTCGTCGCGGAAGAGGCCGATGTGCCACACCTCGGCCTCGGGGATCAGCTCGAGCAGGCCATCGGCCATCCCCAGCCCCGCGCGGAGGATCGGCACGATGCCGACGACGTCCGCCAGCCTTCGCGCCGGGGCTTGACCCAGCGGCGTCGTCACCTCGCCGGTGGCCGTCGGCAGGTCGGCCGTCGCCTCATGCCCCAGGAGCAACGACAGCGAGCGGACCAGCCGGCGAAACTCGGGCGGCGGGGTCGTCTCATCCCGCAGCTTGACGAGCTGGTGCTGCACAACCGGATGCGCGGAGACGAAGACCATCGGATCGGGCCGCTCCTGGATCGGGTTCGGGATCGGTGTTGATGTCGGTGTCGAGATCGGAATCGGCGGGGCCGGGCCGCGTGAAAGGACCGGGACATCGTACACCAACGGTGACGATGTGAGGGGAGCTTTTCCGGTTTTTCGGGGTCGGGCGGTAAACATGCGCGCGGTACGTCTCGCCTTGCCGGGAGGCGACGATCCATTTTACACTAGGATCTCTCGTTGGCCGGGCAGGTCGGTCCCGGTAGGCGGCGGCCGGAGACGCCGGGTCGATCCGACCGATACAGTCGAATCCAGGAGGGGCCGGGTGAGCCAGGCCGGGTTGCCGTGACGGGGCGGGAGGCACCGAGTGGGGTCGGGCCGTCGGTGCAGTTCGCCGTCCTGGCCAGCGGCTCGCGCGGCAACGCGACGCTGGTCCGGGGCGACGGCCCGGGGCTGCTCATCGATGCCGGTCTGGGGCCGAAGGCGCTGGCCAGGCGGCTGGAGAGCGTCGGGGCTGGCTGGTCCGACGTGGCCGCCGTCGCGCTGACGCACACGCACGGCGACCACGTCGACTCGGGGACCTTCGCCGAGCTGGCGCGCCGGGGGATCGGCCTGCATTGCCACGACGGCCATCGCGCGGCCCTCGCCCGCGACTCGGGCTTCCGCCAGCTCGACGAGGCCGGCCTGGTGACGACGTATGGCGACCGCCCCTTCCTGACATCCACAGGCGCCCGGGTCGAGCCGTTCCCGGTCGAGCATGACGGCGCGACCTTCGGCTTCCGCATCGAGCTCTCACCCGCCCGGCGATCCCGGCCGGTGAGCATCGGCTACCTGGCCGACTCCGGATGCTGGTCCGAGGCGATGGCCGACGTCCTGAGCGATGTGGACGTGCTGGGCGTCGAGTTCAATCACGACGAGGACTTGCAGAAGACCTCCGGCCGCCCGTGGGTCCTCGTCCGCCGCAACCTCGGCGACCGCGGGCACCTGTCGAACCGCCAGGGCGCCGAGCTCGTCGAGGCCGTGCTGAGGCGCTCGCGGCGCGGGGCGATCCGGCATCTTGTGTTGCTCCACCTGAGCCAGCAGTGCAACCGCCCGGCCCTGGCGATCGACGCCGCCCGCTCCGCGGTCCGGGCCGCCGGCCGCCGGGTCATCGTGCACGCCGCGAGCCAGGACCCCGCGCATCCGATCCTCTGGGTCCGCCCTGGGCGGCGGGGCACGCCGGTCGTCGCGGGCGCGCCGGCCTTGGTCCGGGCTTCGTCGGGCCGAGACCCGGAGCGCACCTCGCTGGCGAGTCCCGGCCTCTTCGACGGCCTCGACGACGGCGACCCCGACGGCATGGGCGACGGCCCCGCGGGAGGCCCGTGACGATGGCCCATTACTTCGCCAGCGACATCCACCTCCGCGACGACCATCCGGAGCGCGACGAGCGGTTCCGTCGCTTCCTCGAAGTCCTCGAGCCGACCGACTCGCTGGTGATCGCCGGCGACCTGTGCGACTTCTGGATGGGCGCCCGGAAATCGGATCGTCGTCTGGCCGAGTACCCGAGCCTCCGGGCGCTCGCCGAGTTCCGTAGCGCCGGCGGCTCGCTGGCGATCCTGCCCGGCAACCACGACCACTGGCTCCAGCCGTTCTACCGCGACACGATGGGCGCGACCCTGCTGCACGAGCCGGTCGACCTGGTCGTCGAGGGGCTACGCCTCCGACTGGTCCACGGCCACCTGCTGGGCGCCCGCCGATTGTGGAAGGCCGGCATGGAGAGCCACGCCTTCTTCCGCGCCTTCGGCCTGCTGCCCGCACCGTTCGCCCGGCCGCTCGACCGCGTCCTGACCTGGAAGAACGAACGAGGGCTCGTGGCCGACGAGGAGCGGCACCTCGCCGTCTATCGAACCTACGCCGCGTCGTGCCGCGACATTGCCGACCTCGTGGTGATCGGCCACGTGCACCGGGCCGTCGACGAGACCGGCTCCCGCACGCACCCTCGGCTCATCGTGCTCGGCGGCTGGCAATACCGATCAAGTTACCTGCGCATCGACGAGGCCGGAGCCACCTTCCGCGTGATCCCCGACGGACCGGCGACGGCCGGACAGGCCACGACCGACACCCCGGCGCCCGGCCTGCCGGCCGCATCGAACTCGGGCACGAATGCCCGGACCACTCCCCTGGCGGCGGCCTGCGGCCCGCCCCGCACGACCCTGGACGACCCGAGATGAAATTCGACCATCACCTCCATACTTCCCGCCACTCCCCGGACAGCTCGCTCGCCCCGCTCGACCTGATCGAATCGGCCCGAGAAGTGGGCCTCGACGGCGTGGTCATCACCGAGCACGACTACCAGTGGCAGCCCGACGAGCTTGCCGAGATCGCCGCGAAGGCCGGAGGACTCCGCGTCTTCTCGGGGGCCGAGATCTCCGCTCGCGAGGGCCATTTCCTGGTCTACGGCCTGCCGGACCTCGACGAGGTGCCGCCGGGCGTGACCGTCGCGGAACTGCTCCGCGTCGTCCGGGCCCGCGGCGCGGCAATCGTGGCCGCGCATCCGTTTCGCTGGGACCAGCCGTTCGACGAGATCGTCGCCGAGCACGGGCCGGCCTTCGATGCCCTCGAGCTGGTCAGCAAGAACGTCTCGCGCGAGACCCGCGGCCGCGCCGAGCGGCTGCTGCTCGACCATCCCCAGATGGGCGCCACCGGCTCGTCCGACGCGCACGAGGTCCACACGATCGGCTGCTACTTCACCCGGTTCGACCGGCCGATCGACACCATCCAGGATTTCGTCGCGGCCCTGAAGGCGCGAGCCGGCCGGCCCGGCCACCGCGAGAACGCCTTCCTTGCCAGCGGCCCGGTGAGCTGGGAGCCGGCGAGCCGGCGAGCCTGACAGTCGGCCAAGCCGCTCGCGGCCGTCAGCGGGACTCCTTCAATTCCGCCAGCCGACGCCGGACGATCTCGTAGTTCCGCCGGAGCTCGGCGAGCATCCGGTCGACCCGGCCGGCGAGCGCCGGCCGGCGAGTGTCCTCCAGGGGCGATCGCGCGGCCTCATGCACGAGCGGCCGGAATGCCCGGATCTCGGCGCGCGCCGGCGCGTCGAGCCACGGCTCGAGGTTCGCCAGCCATTTCTCCACCAGGGCGGCGTCGGACCGGGTGTCCGCGCTGATCCTGAGCTTCTTCAGCTCGGCGCTGGCCCACACCACATAACGGGCACGCCGCTCGAGGGTCTGCTCCAGCCGGACGGGCCACTCGCGGCGATCGACGACGAACTGCATGCCCGCCGCGACCACGAACAATAGCAGCGTCAGCACCCCCGCAACATGGGCCGACGGCTTCCTCACCGACGCCAGGAACCAGCGATCCAACAGGCCCAGCACCACCCCCACCGCGAAGCCGCCGGCATGCCCCCAGTTGTCGATGACGCTGGGGAACCACCATCCGAGCGCGGCCGTCGAGACGGTGAAGCTCAGCATGACCGTCGCAAGCCACCGCCCATCCGGCGTCCGGGACCGCCAACCGGCGACGGCGCACAGACCGACCAGCCCCATGATGACCACCGAGCCGCCCGCCGAGTGCACCGCGACGCCGGAATGCGCCCACGACCGCCCGAGCGCCGATAGCAGGTTGCCGCCGGTCCCCGTCAGCCCGTAGATGAACAGGAGCTGATGCCAGCCGTACCACGACTCGACGATGGTGCCGAGCTGGTACATCGCCAGGACGTTGAGGGTGACGTGGATCAGGCTGTAATGAACGAAGTTGCACGTGACGAGCCGCCACACCTGGCCGCGCTCGAGGTCGGCGAGCGTCAGGTCGCCGAACCGTTCGCCTCCGCCGAAGCCGAACACCAGCCAGCGCGATAGCGGCAGCGCCTCGCCCGAGGCCAGTTGGACGCACGTCATCGCGGCGAAGACGACGATCCACATCACGCAGATCCACGACGTCGCCGGATAATCCCGGAACTCGCGTGCCAGCTTGTTCGGGATCGTCATGGTTGCGGGTCTCTACCTCGAGCGTCCGGCCCCGTCCTCGGTGGGTTGGGTCTCATCGCGCCCCCGGGCCATCGGGCCGACCCGAGGGTGAGTCGGGCCGCGCGGAGAAGCACCGGCGCAGCCCCTCCATCCGTTCGACCCACTCGTCCTCGCCGAGCGCGGGCACGACAGCCGAGGTCGCCAGCGGCTGGTCGAGCGTCACCCAGGTCTTGCAGCCGGCATGCCCGGCCGTCGCCGCGATCCGGTACGGCGGCTCTCGCCTCCGGATCCGGACCGCCAGCACCCACAGGCCCGGCGTCCGGTAGTGAAATCGGCCCCGGACCGTCTCCGGCGTCAGGACGTGATATGGCTCGAGATCCTTGAGTTCCGATTCGTTTTCAACCCTCGCGATCAGCTCGACCGACGCAAGCAGGCCGATCGGGATCGCGGCGGGATCGCCGGGACCTGAATGCGGGGGCCCGACCGCAACGCGCAGCCCCTGCTGTGCCTGGTGGACGTGGGTCGGATACAGCCAGAACTCCCGATGATCGGGGACGAACCGGCCGGGGCCGGGCTCTTCGCTGATCCCCCCTTTGCGCAGGATGATCGACTGCCGGCCCGTCCCCAACGCATCGCAGACTCCCGCCCATTCCTTGAAGGCGACGGAGCAGTAGCCCGGCTGCGGTTCCGCCATGTCGTTCATTCCCATTCCACCCGGGGCATCCGGTCCATCAGGTCGGTCACGGCGAGCCGGGGCGACTTCCCGTCGAACAGAATCTGGTGCACCTCGGCTGTGATCGGCATCTCCACTCCGAGCTCCCCGGCCAGCCTGTGGACGCTCCGCGTGGTCGGCACGCCCTCCGCGACGTTGACCATCCCGCCGAGAACCTCGTCGAGCGACTCGCCGCGGCCGATCCGCTCGCCCACCGCGCGATTGCGGCCGTAGGGACTGTAGCAGGTGGTCACCACATCCCCGACGCCCGCCAGCCCATAGAAGGTCTCGCGTCGCGCCCCGAGGGCGATCCCCAGCCGGGCGATCTCGACGAGCCCGCGGGTCAGCAGCGCGGCCTTGGCATTATCGCCGAACCCCAGGCCGTCGCAAATGCCAGCGGCGACCCCCAGGATATTCTTCAGGGCACCGGCCAGCTCGACTCCCAGCGCATCGGCGCTGGTGTACACCCGAAAGGTCGATTGATTGAGGGCATCGCGGATTCGCTCGTTGAGCTCGCGGTCGGGGCCGGACACGACGACGGACGCCGGCAGCCCCCGTGCGATCTCCTCGGCGTGACTCGGCCCGCTCAGCACGGCGACCGACCGGGGCCCCAGGGCCTCTTCGATGATTCGGCTGGGCCGGGCGAACGTGCCGAACTCGATTCCCTTCACGACGCTCAGCGCCGGGACCGGCCCGGGCATCGACCCGGCGAACTGTGCGAGCGTCCCGCGAAGATACGCCGTCGGCACGGCGGCGACCACCAGGTCCGCCCCGTCGAGGACCGCCCGCGGATCGGACGAGATCGCGATCGACGGCGGCAGCGGGACGCCAGGCAGGTGCCGGGCGTTCGATCGGGTCTCCGCCATCTCCCGCGCATGCGACGGGTCGCGCGACCAGAGCCGGACATCGCCGGTCGACCGGGCAAACAGGAGGGCCAGCGCCGTACCCATTCCGCCGGCGCCGACGATCGCAACGTGTTTCATCAACCCGCCTTCAAACCAGGATTGGCGCGACGAACTCCCCCGCTCGCCCGACGAGACCGTTTCCGCCCGGAAGCTTCCGCCCTATTATAAGGACGATGGGGCTCCGGCTTCGACTCCCCGCCGCCGGCGGAAGGCCCGGCGGCCGAGGCCTCCCCGTTCCCCCAGGCCGGACGAGCAGGACGCCCGTCCGCACGATGGACCGGCCGGCTTCGGGCGCGGTCCGCTCCATGCTACGCCGGTTGATGATACACTCGAATTGGTCCCCGGCGCCACGTTCCGGGCGAATCCCGGCGTCCTTGTCCCGCGTGGGATCAGGACACCCGCATGCCGGGCCCGGTCCCGCGCAGCACAGGAGTTCACGATGGCCGATTCTCAACCGATCCGCGTGGCTGTCTCGGGCGCGGCCGGGCGGATCGCTTACTCGCTGGTGTTCCGCATCGCCAACGGCGGAATGTTCGGCCCCCATCAGCCGGTCGCCCTGAGCCTGCTCGACGTCCCCGAGGGGCTCCCCCACCTCCAGGCATGCGAGCTGGAATTAAGGGACTGCGCCTCGTTGTTGCTCGCCGACCTGACGATCACCACCGATCCCAGGCGGGCCTTCGAGGGGGCCGACTGGATCATCCTGCTGGGCGGCAAGCCGTTCAGCCCGGAGCACCGCAATCGGCTGGAACTCCTGCGCCTCAACGCGCCGATCATGGTCGAGCAGGGCCGAGCGATCAACCAGGTCGCGCCCACCGCGCGGATCCTCGTCGTGACCAGCCCCAGCAACGTCAACTGCATGGTCGCCCGATCGCAGGCGCCCGGCGTGCCCGAGAGCCACTGGTTCGCGTTGACGCAGGTGACGCAGATGCGGGTCAAGGGGCTGATCGCCGAGAGGGTGGGCGTACCGCCGTCGCGGATCAACCGGGTGGCCGTGTGGGGGAACAACAGCGAGAACGCCTACGTCGACCTGAACGACGCGGTGGTGGACGACCGCCGGGCCCTCGACGTGATCAACGACCCGTTGTGGGTCGGCTCACTGACGGCCACGGCAGCGGCGCGGAATGACGAGATCTACCGGCTGGCCGGGACGATGCCGGCGGGCTCGATCGCGCAGGCGATCCTCGGCACGGTGCGGTCGATCACGACGCCGACGCCGTTCGGGCGCTGGTTCTCCGCCGGGGTGGTCTCCGACGGCAGCTACGAGGTACCCCGGGGCCTGGTCTTCGGATTCCCGCTGAGCACGAGCGACGGCCTGAACTGGTCAATCGTGCCCAACTATTACCTCGACGAGACCGGCCGGCAGCGGATCGCGGCCAACGTGGCCGAGATCCAGCACGAGACGATGGCCGTCAACGAGCTGCTGGGCGCGATCTGAATGCCGACGAGCGAGCCCGGCACGACCACCGTCGCCTCGTCCCGACCCAGGCGCCGGGGGCTCCGACCGCCGGGCCTGCGGGCGAGGCTCGCACTTTGGACCGCCGTCACGCTGGCCTTCTCGCTCGCGGCCGGTTTCACCTGGGTCCACCATGCGCTCCGGAGCGTGCTCGAGGCGAGAAACGACGCGTTCCTCCAGGGCAAGGCCGAGGAGCTGCTGGCGATTGTCAAGGGCCGCGATGCCGGCGAGATCTCGGAGCTCGAGGCCGAAATCCGCCGGGAAGTCGCGGCCTACGAACCGACCGGCCTGATCGTGGTGGTCCGCACCCCGGGCCGGTTCGTGGTCGAGCCGCCGAGCGAGTCCGCCCGCCGACTGGCGGACCAGCCCCTGCCGCCCGGCGGACCCCGCACGATCGAGCTCGACCGGCCGCCGCGACGGCTCCGGGTGCTCGCGTCCCCGGCGCGAGCCGGCGGCCTCTCGATCGAGCTGGCGATCTCGCTGGCCGAGACCGAGGCGACGATCGCGGCCTTCGATCGCACGGTCGCCGGAGGCGCGGCGGTCTTCCTGGCCGTCGCCATGGCCGGCGGCCTGTTCCTCTCGCGCAAGGCCCTCCAACCCGTGAGCAAGAGCACCCGGGCCGCGCGGAGCCTCAAGCCCGAGGACCTCTCGGCACGCCTCCCCCTCACCGGCGCCGGCGACGAGCTCGACGAGCTGGCCGGCGCGTTCAACGACCTCCTCGACCGGCTCGCGGCCTATCACACGCAGGTCACGCGCTTCACCGCGGACGCCTCGCACGAGCTGAGAAGCCCTCTGGGCGCGATGCGCGCCGCCATCGACGTCGCCCTCCAGCTCCCGCGTGAAGCCGAGGATTACCGCAAGGTGCTCGCGACGCTCGGCGAGCAGTGCGAGCGGCTCACCACGCTCGTCAACGGCCTGCTGCTGCTGGCGCGGACGGACGCCGGCGAGGTCGCCATCGAGCGGACCCCCGTCGACCTGGCCGCCTTGATCGCCGAGGCCGTCGAGACCTTCGAGCCCCTCGCCGAGGAGAATGGCGTCCGCCTCGAAGCCTGCTCGCAGGGCCCGGCAATCGTCGCCGCGGATCCCTCGCGCCTCCGCCAGTTGCTCACCAACCTCCTGGATAACGCGATCCAGCACACCCCGCTCGGCGGTTCGGTCACGGTGAGCCTCGGCCACGACGGGAATTCGGCGGCCCTGTCGGTCATCGACACCGGGACTGGCATTCTCGCCGATCACCTCGAACACATCTTCGAGCGCTTTTATCGGGTCGACCCCGCGCGGGCGCCGGGCGGCTGCGGACTCGGGCTGAGCATCTGCCGCTGGATCGTCGCCGCGCACGGCGGCACGATCGCCGCCCGCAGCACCCCGGGACAGGGGACCGAGTTCGCCGTGACGCTGCCAGGCCCCGTCCGCTCGTCGCTCGCCGAGGGTGACGCCGCGACGAGTCCCGCCGCGGGGTAGGAATGGCGCGCACCGCGGGTTATCCTGGGCGCGTCCCGCCGGTGCCCGGCCCCGGGCCTCAAGCGTCCCCCAGGACGCCCGAGCAAGATGGGATCCGCCGAACGGGACGGGGAGGATCGACCGATGCCCTGGGCCTCGCGCATGACTCGCTGGATGACCGGACTGACCGTGCTCGCCGCGGCGACCACCGCGATGGCGGCGGACCGAACGGCCCGGCCGAATATCGTGTATATCCTCGCCGACGACCTGGGCAGCGGCGACGTGCGTTGCCTCAATCCCTCGGGCAAGATCGCCACGCCCAACATCGACCGCCTGGCCGCGGCCGGCATGAGCTTCACCGACGCGCATTCGGGATCGGCCGTCTGCACCCCGACTCGCTACGGGATCCTCACGGGGCGATACGCCTGGCGGACTCGGCTCCAGGCCGTCGTCCTCGGCGGCTGTAGCCCGCGGCTGATCGCACCGGGGCGGCTCACCGTCGCCGAGCTGCTCCGCCGCCAGGGCTATCACACCGTGGCCATCGGCAAGTGGCACCTGGGTATGAACTGGGCTCTCAAGCCGGGCAAGCCCCGGTTCACCGACGCCATCGAGCGAGGGGCCGACGGCTGGAACGTCGACTTCACCCGACCGATCGCGGGCGGTCCCACCACGGTCGGCTTCGACGAGTATTTCGGCATCAGCGGCTCGCTCGACATGGTGCCCTACACGTTCATCGCCGACGATCGCGTCACGGCCATCCCCACCGTCGACAAGGCATTCCCGATGATGGCCGGCCTGGACAACAATCGATACACCCGGCGCGGTCCGGCCGCTTCCGACTTCGAGGCCGAGAACGTCCTGCCCGAGCTGACCGCCCGCGCCGTCGAGGCGATCCGCAAGGGCGCCGAGGGTGCGAAGACCGGGCACCCGCTGTTCCTCTACCTGGCGTTCTCGGCGCCCCATACGCCGATCGCCCCCGGGAATTCCTGGACCGGAAAGAGCGGTCTGAATCCCTATGGGGATTTCGTGATGCAGGTCGACGACGCCGTGGGGCAGGTTCTGCGGGCACTCGACGAGAAGGGGCTGACCGGCCGCACGATGGTGGTCCTCACCAGCGACAACGGCTGCTCGCCCGAGGCCGATTATCCCGATCTCCTCGCCCATGGCCACGACCCGAGCCTGGGCTTCCGCGGCACCAAGGCCGACGTCTTCGAGGGCGGCCACCGAGTGCCGTTCCTGGTCCGCTGGCCGGGCGTCGTCGCGGCCGGGACCAGCAGCCGCCAGCTCATCTGTCTGACCGACCTGATGGCGACCTGCGCCGAGATCCTGGGTGAGCGGCTGCCGGAGGACGCGGCCGAGGACAGCGTCAGTATCCTTCCTGCGCTCGAGGGCCGCGACCGCGGCCCGCTCCGCGAGGCGGTCGTTCACCACTCGATCAACGGCTCGTTCGCGATCCGCCAGGGCGACTGGAAACTCGCGCTCTGCCCCGACTCGGGCGGCTGGAGCCGGCCCCGGCCGGGCACCAGGGAAGCCGCCGGCCTGCCGCCGATCCAGCTCTACAACCTCGCCTCCGATCCCGCCGAACGCCAGAACCTCCACGACCGCCATCCCGAGGTGGTCGCCCGACTCACCGCCCTGCTGGAAAAATACGTCGCCGACGGCCGCAGCACGCCCGGTCCCGCGCGCCAGAACGACGTGAAGGTCGTCCTGCGCAAGCGGACTCGCCCGGCACGCTAAGGCCCCGCGCCGCGGAGAGAGAAACCCACCATGAAGTCGCCTCTCGGCTGCCTCTTCCTCGCGCTCGGATCGCTCCTCGCCACGACCCGGTCGGCCGCCGCCCAGGAGGCGCCCCAGGCCCGCCCCGCGCGTCCGGCCGACCCCGGTCAGGCACGCGAGCGAACCTGCTTCCAGACTCATGCAAAGTGGGACGCGATGCTCCAGCTCCGCTCGGACGTCGCGGTCTGCTACGGCATCGATCGCACGCTCTCCGATCGCATCGCCCAGTGGAAGGCGCAAGGGTATATCCCCCACCTGATGACGGGCGTCTCGTGGGGCGAATACCAGGATTATCTCTACGGCCGATTCGACGGCGTCCGCCACGTCGACGAGGCCCAGCGCGAGCGCAACGGAACGGTCATCTCGCACGGCGGCGACGTGTATTACATGTCGCCCGGCGAGAGCTTTGGCAAGTTCCTTTGCGTGGGCGTCAAGCGGGCGATGGACGCCGGGGCCGAGGCGATCCACCTCGAGGAGCCCGAGTTCTGGGTCCGCGGCGGCTACGGCGCGGGCTTTCAGCGCGAGTGGAAGGCGTATTACGGCGAGGACTGGATCCCGCCGCACACCTCGCCGGACGCCCAGTACCGCGCCTCGTTGCTGAAATACTACCTCTATCGCCGCGCGCTCAAGCAGGTCTTCGACTTCGTCAAGGCCGAGAACGCCCGCACCGGCCGCCACGTCCGCTGCTACGTCCCGACCCACAGCCTCATCAACTACGCCCACTGGAAGATCGTCAGCCCCGAGTCGAGCCTGATCGAGGTCGGCGCCGACGGGTTCATCGCCCAGGTCTGGACGGGCACAGCTCGCACCCCGAACAACTACCGCGGCGTCCACCGCGAACGCACGTTCGAGGCCGCCTTCTTCGAGTACGGCGCGATGATGAACGTCGTCCAGGCGACCGGCGGCCGGGTCTGGTTCCTGAACGACCCGATCGAGGACAACCCCGATCATTCGTGGGAGGATTACCGCACGAACTGGGAGAGCACGATGACCGCCTCGCTCCTCTGGCCGCAGGTCTGGCGGTTCGAGGTAATGCCCTGGCCCGAGCGGATCTTCCACGGCAGGTATCCGACCGTGGATCGCAGCCGCAGGCGTCGCGGAGAGCGCGTCGTCCGCGAGCCGATCCCGCCCGCCTATGCCACCGAGCTGATGACCGTCATCACGGCGCTCAACGACATGGAGCAGCCCGACGTCGCGTGGGATTGCGGCACCCGCGGGGTCGGCGTGGTCGTGTCGGACACCATGATGTTCCAGCGCGGCGAGCCGAACCCCTCCGACGAGGACTTCGGCTCGTTCTACGGGCTCGCGATGCCGATGGTCAAGCACGGCATCCCGGCCGTCCCTGCCCAGCTCGAGAACGCGACGATCCCGGGCGCGCTGCGGGACCACAAGGTCCTGCTGATGACCTATCAGGGCATGAAGCCGATGAGGCCCGAGGTCCACGCCGCACTCGCGGCCTGGGTCCGGCAGGGCGGCGCACTGGTCTTCGTCGACGACGACCGCGACCCGTATAACGCCGTCCGCTCGTGGTGGAATGACTCCGCAAAGGGGATGAACTACCGCGCCCCGCGCCAGCACCTGTTCGAGCAGCTCGGCCTGGCGAAAGACGCGAAGCCCGGCGTCCACCGGGTCGGCGCCGGCTGGCTAATCTACGACGCGAGCAGCCCAGCCGCGCTGTCGCGCCGGCAAGATGGGGCCGGCCACGTCCGCAGCCTCGTCCGCCGCGCGTGTGCGGCCGCGAAGCTCGACTACCGCGAGACGAACTACCTGGCGCTCCGTCGCGGCCCGTATGTCGTCGCGGCCGGTCTGGACGAATCCGTCGAGGGCGCGCCGCACGTCCTGCGAGGTCATTTCATCAACCTGTTCGACGCGAGACTGCCGATCGTCGACTCGGTGACGCTCGCCCGCGGCAGCCGCCACCTGCTGCTCGACATCGACCGTGCCCGATCGTCGAAGCCGGTCGTATTAGCCTCGGCGTGCAAGGTGCTGGGCGCGAAGGCCGAGGCCGACGGCTCGTTCAGGTTCCACGCCGAGGGCCCCGACAGGATCGAGGCCGCCATCCGCGTCGCGATCGACCGCGAGCCCACCGAGATCCGCCTCGACGACAGGCCGCTCGCCCGCGAAGCCTGGACCTGGGACGCCCCCAGCCGCACGATCCTGCTCCGGTTCCCCAACGCGCCGACCGGGCACCGGGTCGCCATCAAGTAAGCAGTTCACGGGCCCGATCAGCGTCGGGCTGGGGATGCCGGCGCTGCCGCCGTCGGAGCCGCGGCCGGCGCCGTCGGCGGCGCGATCGGCGGCCGGCCG